>NZ_JBDSQY010000261.1:0-12487 GCF_039929585.1 Capsulimonas sp. | reverse complement strand
CGCCTTGCGCTCCCAGACGTGGGTTTTATACCCGCGGGCCGTATATGCTGACGATTACGATTGCACTGGGTGTGGAGCATTATATGCGCCACACCAACTTACCCCAACGTCAAACACCCCAGCACTCGCGCTCCGTGCGCGCCCGTAGCAGACCGGACGCTTGCCGCGATCCCATGCATCCGCGCCGCCGCGAGCACGGCGAACGCCAGTGCTTCTTTTGAGGCGCTGGAAATCCCCAATGCCTCATGTGTCTCCACTTTTATGCCGGGCAGAGCGTTCGCCAATCCCTGCATCAGCGCGGCGTTTTGTGTTCCTCCGCCGCCGACGATCATGCGAACGGGCGGCGTGGGGAGGGCATGGATCGCGGCGGCGATGCTGCGGACGGTAATCGCGGTGAGCGTGGCGAGTTTGTCTTCCGGGCGCGAGTCGGCGCAGGTTTGCAGGACTTTTCCCAGGAACACAGCGCCGAAGAGTTCGGGGCCGGTGCTCTTGGGCGGCGGCTTTTGGAAGTAGGGATGCGCGAGCGCTTCGGTGAGGGCGTGTTCAAGGACGCGGCCGGAGAGGGCGGCTTTACCGCCGTCATCGCGGGGAGCGCCGAGGAGACGCTGGGCGGCGCCGTCGAGAAGGGTATTGCCGGGGCCGGTGTCGAAGGCGATGATGTCGGACAGGGAGCCGTTGGCCGGGAGATAGGTGATGTTGGCGATGCCGCCGATGTTGAGCACGACGCGCGTTTCGGTGGGCGAGCCAAGCAAGAGATAATCGGCGAAGGGGATTAATGGCGCGCCTTCGCCGCCCGCCGCCATATCGCGGGCGCGGAAGTCTGAGATGATGGTGACGCCGAGGCGTTCGGCGAGGATGGCTGGCTGTCCAATCTGAAGCGTGCCGGCGTTTTCGGGCTGCGACGAGGGCGGGGCGTGCCACACTGTCTGACCATGCAGGCCGATGGCCTGGACGGATGTCAAGTCAATCTTGGCGCGTTCGGCGGCTTCCGTGACGGCGTCTGCGTACACATGGCCCAGCGCGTGGTGGAGCGCGCAGACTTCGCCGATGGAGACGGCGCCGCCTCCGCGCAGATGCAGGAGGCGGGTGCGCAGGTCTTCGGCGTAAGGAACGGAATAGTCGGCGAGGAGCTTTACAGTGAAACGAGGCTTGGCGGCGTCCGTCGAGACGATCTCGATTTCGGCGAAGGCGACATCGACGCCGTCCATGCTCGTGCCCGACATGACGCCGCAGAAGATCGCCATAAGTTATCCTTTGACCTCGCCTTTGTTATCGACCCAGACTTTGGTGCGCGTTGTACGCAAAGGACGATTATTCTCGTCCTGCTCGCGCGCCTCCACGACATATTCGCCATCTGGATTTTCCGTTGTGTTCCAGGACAGATTGAACGGCGCTGTGTTAGTTATTCCACGGAACGCGCCGTCTACATAGAAAGCGACAAACCGGACACGTGGGTCATTGACGGGCGCGTCGATGTTAATGTCGCCGCGCCTGACTGGGATTTTGCCGGCGCGCGCCAGCTGCAGGCTCTGTATCTGGTATCGCTTGCGCTGCGTCTCGATCCGCGCCGCCAGCCATCCCTTATCCGCCTGCTTGCCGCGCACGAGGCGCACCGCCGTGACACCCATGAGCGCTTTGGGCTTGCTGCCGACGGCGGTGAGCATCGGCCGCCATGGCCCGTTTTTGATCCGGATCTCCGTACGCCAGGAGTGCGTGGGGTCGTTCTTGATCCAGGCAAGATCGAAGTGTCCAAAGAACAGCGGCGGCGTGCCTTCCAAGTCCGGTTCGCGCTGCTTCTTTTTGGACCCGAGCACCATAACTGAAGCCGCCCATGCCTCGGGTGACTGTGAGTTATGGTAAGACGGCTGGATTTGGAATCCCCCGCGCCGCTCGTTTCCCGTGCCTTCAAAAAGCTTCGAAGTCGTAACCGGCGCGGTGGAGACCGTGATAACCCCCATATGGCTGGTGTTGAGCCCGCCGACGCCCGTATAGGAGCAGCCGTCGTAGCGTCCGACTCCATAAACGGGCTTCAGAACGGTCGTCACGACCTTGGATGTTCCGTCTGCATAGGTCACGGTGACGGCGCCGCCGGGGGCATTCTCAAAATCCACCTTGACCAGCGGGTTTTCCGGCCGCTTGACGACGATAATGAACACGTCGTCCGGCTGCGGCTCGTAGTTAATCGGCAGCGACGTCAGCGTTCCATCGTCGTCCTGCCGGAATACCTCGCTTCCCGCGTAGGGGGAAAGCTCGCGGAAGATCGACTGGCCGACGGGAATGTTGGTGTAAATTCCCGATTCGCCGGCGACGTGTCCGCCAAATCGATCGGGAGTCTGCATGAACTCACGTGGCAGAATGGCGATCAGTTTGGGGTACGCGCTGCTGAGGTCGCCGACCCGTATGCGCAGGCCATGAACAGCCGCCGCCGCGACGCTGCTCGGCGGCGCGTAGCCGCTGGCGAGATATCCCTGCACGCAGGTATTTGCTGGAACGATCACGCGTCCCAGAAGCGTCCAGTTTTTCCCGCCATCTTGAGAGACCTGGATGGCTCCGTCTTTGGCGTTTACCAGGCGCAGGCGGTGTGTCTCCACCTGGGCGAATGCGGCGAATGTTCGCGGGGTCTCACGCGGCGGCAGCGGGGTCTGGGCGTTGCCTGAGAGGGCGAAAAGAGAAAACAGCGCCAGAACGGCGACCAGAGCAGATCGAACTTGCATTATCACGTACGTTTAAAATCCTGTATCTTCAATGCCTTGATAGGCGGGAATCTCGGGTTGTGGTTTGCCGGCGGCCTTGTCGGCGGCGTGCTGGGCGCGGACCTGGGCGAGCAGGCCATCGACAGTGTGCGGCGCGACGGCGGTGGTATGGCCGAAGGCTTCGCCCATGGCGTCCCACCAGTTGTACTGCACAATCTGCGACATGTCGAAGATCATCACTCCCTGAGTCGAACCGACGGCGGCCTTGATCGCGCGCTGGAACTGCGCCGGGTTGTCCTGATAGGAGAGCGCATAAATGCCGGCGTAGGTCCAGGCGGCGTCGTTCACCACGCGGTTCGAGAGCAGGCCCGCGCCTTCCACGGTCGCGCCGGGACTTGTTCCAGCGGCATTCGCTTCCGCCACGGTGGCGTTCGCGTAATAGCATCCCGTCGTCAGCCAGTCCAGCAGATTAGCGATGCCGGTCTTTTGATACTCGGGAGTAAGCCACGCGTAATTGGCGTGGAAATCCTGAGCTCCCCAGTTCATGCCGACTTTCTCATAGTCCCCGTACCAGGAGCCGACGTAAACCGCCATTTGCGCCTTCGGTCTTACGGAATGGACAATACTCGACGCTTCCGCGACCCACGACTGGATGTTCCCCGCGCGCCAGTTCAGCCACTCTTGATAGTATGGGCCTAGGATCGGCGCCTGCCCCGGGTACTCGGATTCACGGTACACGTCGTCTGGCCAGGTGAGCGTATGCCCGACATGCTTCTCGAATGTTGAACGGCTCAGCGGGCTGAAGTCGGCGTTGATCGCCGCGTAGCGCAGGCGGTCGTCGAAGATCATGCCGTCGACTTCGTAGTTCGTCACGACTTCGCGCACGATGTCTAAATTATGCTGCCGCACTTCCGGGTTGATCGGGTTGCAGAACATGGTGATTTTTTGTTCCGGGACATCGACGATCGGAACGTACTTCGCGGTGCTTTGATATGTCATGATCTCGCCGGGGATCGCATTCGCTTTTAGCCAATCGCCCATCGGGCCGCTGCCTGCCAAGGCGGAGCCGCGCAAGGGAAGCGTCACATGGGCGTCCGCAAGCGCCGCGCCATCGTAAACGGCGATGACGCGGGCGTCAAAGTTCAATACGGCGATGGTATAGCCGGGGTGGTTTTGCGCGAGCAGCCCTTGTCCCGTGAGGGCGCCGAGACCCTTATCATCTTTCGGCAGTTGGTTGAGATAGGTGATCGGGGCGATCACGCCCAGGCGACCGACACTGCGGTCCGTCTGGTACATCACCGTTTGCCAATCTGGGTGTGTGTAGGCCAGACCGCGCTTCACGTACTTATGCCCTTCGCCGAAGGTGCTCATGTTGGCGATCACGGGGATGCCGGCGGCATGCGCGGCGTCGAGCACGTGACGCAGAACATCGAAACTGGGATCGACTTCGCCGTTGGTCCACTTCGTCAGCCGGGGCGCAAACTTACTGGGATAGATCGTCTCGCCGACAATTGGCTTCACATCCAGAACGATCGTGTTGATCCCGCTCGCCTTCACCTTCTGGATGATATCCGCGACTTTGGCTTCCGAATTGAGATTGCCGATGTTCGCGCCGGCGTCCATCCAGAGAATGCGCGTCTGGAGGCCTTGCGCATGCGCCGTCTGCTGGGCGATCCCCACCATGTCATTCTTGGTGTCCAGAACCACATCGGTGGGCGAGGGCTGAGGCGTAGGGTTCACGGTTGTCTCCGGAGTAGGGGCGGCGGGCTGCTGTCCCCAGGCAATCGTCGTTGTCGCGGCGGCGAGGCCGCAAATGATCGAGAATGTCCTAAAACGCAAAGAATGCTCCTGATGTTGTTACGGAATTGGAGTGGGCGTCGGTTCTTGTTCCAGAATCCAGACCGGTCCGCGCGGGCTTTTCCAGGCGATAGACCGTCGCCAGGGGCGGAAAGTTTCTTGAATTTGTGCGCGGTCGACCTTCGGGTGACGTTTGTGCAGCGCCTCAAGAACAGACCTGTCGCTCATCACTTCGTCAAGAACGTATACGTGATTTCCCGAGGCGAGCGTTTGCGCGATCCGCGATTGGATCGTGCTGCGTGTGCGATCGGCGTTCTCCTTGGCGCGCGCCGCCATCGTGTGGATCGAAATGCAGTCCCGGTCGGCAAAGTAGGGGATATCGACTTCGCACTGCGCTGCGTCCCCGGCTCCGGCTACGACGATCAAGTCTCCGCGTACGGTGTGGCTTCGGACATCCATGGCCGTCCTGCGAAATGGACTGGACTGAGGATCCTGATGTGGGCCGATGCTGGACATGAAATTGCTGACGGCGTAGAGCGCAATCCAGACGCCGAGCAGCCAATTGACGGCGAGCCCCATGCGTCCTGCCCGGTAGTGCGCCAGAGAAAACGCCAGCAGAAGTCCCGTGGGGATCAGCACCGGCACCCAAAAGACGACATAGCCTGGCGACCAGACGGTGAAAAACAGCGTATAGGCGACGACCCAGATCAAGCTCACGATCAGCAGCGGCCGGATATGCGTGCGCCAGAGCAGAGGAATCGCCACTAAAAAGGCGTAGACCGAAACGAACCAGCCAATCAGCACCATGAAGTAAAACACCAATATCTGGGTTGGCGCGCCGCTGAGGTGGAAGGTTCCCTGCTTGCCGGGCGGCTCCACGAATGCGGCGCGCCGGAACGCATAAGCGTCCAGACGGATGTTGGTCAGGATGTGAAAGTTCCACCACCAGCCAAGCTCGACGTACTCGCTCGACCAGCGATGAAATGCGCCGAGCGATCGGAAGTGAAGCGCCGCAGCGCCGATCATGGCGTACACGGCGAGAACAAGAAGAAGGCTGGATGCGAGATAGATCGCGGCCAGTGCGCAGCGGTGTTTCCATGCCGCGCGAGCGGACAGATCATCTCCCGGATAAGAGAGGAGCGCTCCGGCGACGCCCACCACCAAAAAGAGTCCGGCGCTTTCGTGGTAGAGAATGGCCGATCCGGTCAGCACGCCCGCCAGCGCCGCCAGTTTTCGATTCCCTGTTTGAATCAAACGGCATGTGGCCCAGAAGGCGCCCAGAAGCAGCACGGTGCTGGGCATGTTGACCCGCCCATCCGTCGCGCAGATCCAATAGCCGAATGACAGCCCGAGGCCCGCCGCGATCAGCAGGGGAATCCAGCGAGATCGCTGCAGCAGGGATCTGAGCGCCAGATAGTAGAGCACAAGACCCAGGGCGCCCGAAGTCGCGTTCCAGGCCTCTATGACGGGGAGGGGGCCGCCAATGTAACCCAGCGTCTGCGCGGCGCGCCAAATGACATAACCCGTCGCGTTGAACAAAAGGTGGTGTGGATGGAAGAGCCAGCGCGGGTCGTGCGTTTGGGGATATAGCCGGCCGATCTCATTGGCGTACGAGACGGCGTCGAATGTATTGTACTGTGTGGCCGTCCAAAGGTACAGAATCCAGAACGCGACAAATAGCGCAAGCGCGGGCAGCCATACGCCGGTCGCCTCGGACGTCGGCGAGCGCACTCCGTTGGTGTCCTTCATGAATCTCGGCATCGGTAAGCTGATTTTGGCCGCCATAGAATTGCCCCGCCAGATCAGAGGCTATGCGCGATGATGGACATCGGATAGAAGGAGCCGTTCAGCGGCATCGTGCGCAGGCGCACTGTCCGAGTCTCGCCCGCGGCGAGTGGAATACGGCCGATGATCGGCTCGTTTGGGGGCAAGGTCGGATCGAATTCAATGATCGGGCCATCGTCCACCCGGAATACACCTGCCACGCTGCCAGCCTCGGGAGCGAAGAACAGTCCGACGGTTTTGAGCTCCGTGGTGGGGTTGCTGAGCTTCAGATTGATGACGTAGTCGACCCCATAGTTTCCATAAAGCAGCAATTTGCCCGTTGTGTCCTTCAGCGAGTCATTGTTCCCAATTCGCATATATGTCCAGGAGCCGCCAACGTTGAACGATGCGTCGCGCTCGATCAGCGGCGGACCGAACACCCAGGGGGACAGCGCTTCGGACGACTCGCCTTCACTGGAATGGTCCAAAGCCGGCGAGATAAACGCTGAGTTTCCCGCCGTCGCCGTGAGCAGCGCGGTGATAGGAGAAGAAACCGTCTGATCGTCCCCATCGGCGGAGATGCTCAGCGTCACCGCCGGGCCGCCGCCGATCGGCCGCAGATCGACGATCCCGCTGACTGTCTGCTCCACTCCCAGCCGCTGAGAAATGATAGGAATGCGGCTGAATGCAGGCACGTCCAGCACCGTCCCGTCGTTGGCCTGGCTGGCGCGAAGGTAACGTGAACCTGCCCGCCGTCCCACCTGGATCGTGTCGGCGCCTGGGTCGGAGATCCCGGCGATCATATGGACGCGCACTGGTGTTTCACTGCTGTTGATGAGGTCCGCGTGAAAGATCAGCGGCTGGCCGGAGCCGTTCTGATGGTGGTAATCCAGTCGTGTGGCGATGTCGGGAAATATCTTGGCGAGAAAAAGATTTTGTGAGCGCATCACGCGCTCCGGATGATTGGAGTAGAACAGGCGTGAGGCCGGCCTCTGACCGACCGCCTGATTGACGACCGTAATTGTGGCGGACGATTCCACCGGCAGTAAATTCGCGCCTCGGACGGTGACCGGTACAGTTATCCGGATGCGTTCGCCCGGAGCCGGCGGTCGGGACACTCCGGGCTTGGACAAAAATCGCACGATCGCGCCCGGCTCGGGGGCAATGGCCCGTGACAGTCCCGTGTAAATCGCCGTGTAAGTCGTCGCGAGCGACGCCGCCGGAGTTCCCGTGATGGTGACGGTCGCGGTGGGATCGATCTGTGCGGCGTACTTCAGTACCGAGACGGTGAAATCGAGCTGGGCGGACGACTGACCTTGGGCGGCGCGAATGGAGACGACCGTTTTTCCCGGCGCCGCGCCGCCGACGATCAAGCGCCGGGTCGCTGGGTTGAACTGCAGCTGCGCAACGCCGGGGGAGGAGCTGGTCATCGTGATCTGATCGGTGGAGACAGCGCCGCCAATCACGACGGTTCGCGTTTCGCGCATCGGCACGATCAGGGATCGCTTGGATACCGTGAACGGCGGCTCGGCGAGCAGGTCATGGATGTTTTTTGCCCATGTGCGCGCCAGATCCGGAAGCTTCATCCCATGCGCCGCAGCCTCCGCCGATGTCACAAGCAAAAGGCTGCCGTCATGAATCGTAATCGACCATGTCGACCCATCCACCTTCACAGCCTTGACCGCGACGGGGAGCGCCCAGTTCTCCACAACCCCTTGCAGTCGTCCTGCCGCCGCATCCGCCCGCTCCGAAGGCGGGTAGCCTCCGGCGGACGTGCGCAGCGTAAACGCCGGACGATCGTTGATCGTGACGGAGGCGAATGTCTTGTCGTTGATTGTTTGTGTCGCCACCGAAATGCGCGGCTGAAACGCGGCGTGGGCCGGGGACGCGAATATTAAAAGGGCGAAGGCGAAAAGCGCAAAGGCCGTACACCCGGTCGTGTTGCGCAAGGTCGGAAACTCCTGGTTTGGGCGGCTGTCATATTGATGTGAACTATTTCACGATTATGTGGGCGCGACCGGCGAAAGTCAAGCGTTCGAGCGGCTTGCGCCGGTGTATAATAGAGAGAAATGAAATCTATCGACACGATCCTCTTCGATCTCGACGGCGTCCTCGCGGACACCCATCGCTGGATCGTCTCCGCCTATGAGCACACCGCGTCCGCGCACGGTCTGCAAATCGACCGCGAGCATCTCAGCACACTCTTCGGTCAGCCGCTAAACGCCTGCTATGTCAGCCTCTCCAACGGCGCCGACGGCGCGCCGTTCGCCGCAACGCATCGAAGCTTTCAGCGCGAAAACCTCCATCTTGTTACCCTCTTTCCGGGAGTTATCAACCTCCTCGATACGCTAAAACGATTAGATTACACGCTCGCCGTCGTGACGGGGCGCAACGCCCCGTCCGCCGAGGACACGCTGGATCGCCTTGCCCTCCGCCCATACTTCAGCGCGATCGTGACCGCCGACGACACTCCCGAACACAAACCAAACCCTGCGCCGGCCCTGCGCGCTTTGGAATTGATTGGGAAAGACGCCAAAACCGCGATAATGGTCGGTGACGCGCCCGCCGACATCCTCTGCGGCCGCGCCGCGGGCTGCGTGACGGTCGGAGTGACGTATGGATTTGTGGGGGAGGATATCGTTCGGAGCGAACCGGACTATGTGATGCGGGAACCGGGAGATCTGCTGGGGGTGCTGGGGATCCTTCCCCCGCTAAGTTAAAGCTCAGCGGGGGAAGGGAACATCCTAACGGGCGCGTCCCACTCCAGGCCCATTCGATGGGAGATGGCCGCGTACGCCGTCTTTGTGCTCATGACCGAGCCGCGCCTGGCGGGCGCGTTCGGCGCGGGCGTGTTTGCGCGCCTGGCGTCCTTGAGCCGCCTCCGTGGAGCAGAAGACATGACATGTGTTGTGCTTCATCACGACGGGCGTGATATCGATCTCGGTTTTTTTTGCGAGCTCCGACGCCAGAAGTCCGACGAAGTCGTCCGGATCGGCCGTGTTGGACTCGAACATGCCGTAATGCATCGGGACGACTTCGCGGGGTTCGATTTCCAGGGTCAGCTTGACGGCTTCTTCCACCGACATGTTGCCCCATTGGCCGTTGATCGGGACCAGGAGTACGTCGGGGCCGTAGTCCGCCACGGCCGAGGCGAGGCCGTCGTAGTAGGCGCTGTCGCCAACGAGATAGACGATGGGGCCGTTAACCGCCGTATCGCCGTGACTGAAGTCAAAGACGAAGCCCACGCTGTCTTCCGAATGCTGCGCCGTAACGACATGGACGGTGAAGTTTGGGAAGGCGAGCGTCTGTCCCGGCATTGCCGTTTTGAGCTGTGTGGACGGCACTCCGAGCTTCGTCAGATGATGGCAGGACGAAGGCGGGCAGATGACTGTCGCGTCGGGATTCATCTGGGCGATGACCGGCGCCGAATGGGGGTCGGTGTGGTCGGCGTGGTCGTGAGTGAGGAAAAGATAATTCAAACGGACGTCTTTGGGCTTGATGGGAATGTCGACCATCCGGGGCGATGTCCCGTCGGCGTTCGCGCTGTCCGAGAGGTAGGGATCGATGTAGATCAGGTCGCCGCCGTGACTTTTGAGGGTAAATCCGCCCTGTCCAAGCCAATGAATGGCTACGCGTCCCTGTTCCACCTTGGTCTTACTCGTACGGTCCATAGGTATCCTCCGTCGCCTGCGTTTGCGCTATCGGCGCTGATGGCGATTGCGATAGGACAATCGTTCCCAAAAATGCGCAAACTGTATCGTCTGTTTGCGCATTGGTCAGGGTTTACACCCCGATGGCTATCTGCTATAATACCGAGGTTGTCAAAGGGCGCATGAAATCGGACGAGCTTGGGAATATTGTCGCGGAAACCGTGACGGATGCGGCGGGAATGGAGCGGCTGGCGGACGAATGGCGCACACTTGCGAATTCCTGTCCGACGGCCACGATCTTCCAGACCTATGAGTGGAACGCCGTTTGGTGGCGCCGTCTCGGACGCGCTCCCGGCCGTCGTCTTCATGTGATTGCATTGCGCTCTCAAGGCGGCGATCTTGTTGGCCTTGCGCCGCTGATGACGTCGTTTTGGCGCGGATCGCCATTGCGTCTGCTGTCGTTTTTGGGCGTAGGCGTATCCGATTACACCGACATTCTCGCAGCGCCGGGATTGGAAGCGTCGGTTGCCGACGCTTTTTATCGCACGTTGGCAAAGTCCGGCGGATGGCAGGTATTCGACTGCGCACAGCTGCGCGCCGGCGGTCTGCTCACGGAGTACAAGCCTCCGGCTGATGTGCGGCTAAGCGTTTCTGAAACGCTCGGCGAGCCATGTCCATATATTGCGCTGCCTGCGGATTGGAATGCGTTTCTCGCGGGATTGGGTAAAAAGACCCGGGCGAATGTCGGGTATTACGATCGCGCGCTACAGAAGGTTTACGAAGTCAAAGCGGCGCCTGTTAGCGATCTCCGGGAACTTCCGGAGGAGATGACACGCCTTTTCGACCTGCACCAGCGCCGCTGGAACCAGCGCTGGCTGCCCGGCGTGTTCGGCGGCAGACGCATTCAAGGGTTCCACCGGGAGCTGGCGGGCGCGCTGCTGGAGCGCGGCTGGCTGCGATTGTTCTGTTTGCAATTGGATGGTGATACGCAGGCCTGTCTGTATTGTTTTTCGTTCGGCGACCGGATGTGTTACTACCAGGGCGGCTTCGAGCCGACCCTCTCGAAATATAGTTTGGGGACCGTACTCACGGCGCGCGCGGTTCAGTTAGCCATTGCCGAGGGCAAGACGACCTTTGATCTGCTGCGCGGTGACGAGCCCTATAAGGCGAAGTGGACGGGGACTTCGCACGTCAATCGCCGCCGTATGATGACGAAGCATCGTTTTCCGCTTGGGATGCTCGCGGCTGCGATGCAGCGCGCCGAAGGCGCGATCGAGCGTCGTGTGAAGGAATGGGCGCGCACGCGGAAGTAAGCAGGCCCGGTTTTCGATGATTCGACGATTTTTGACACGGATATTGATGGTTCTGATGATCGGCGCGTTCTGCTACAATTCGTGGCAGCTCCGCCAGACACAGGCGCAGGTGGCGCGCTTGCAGGCCGAATTGCATGCGAGCCGTCGTCATTCCTCCGATGTCGCGGGGACGATCCCGAACGATTGGCTGGACCGCGCCCAGCGGCACGCGGCTAAAGCACGCGCCGCCGCGCAGCGCGGAGACATGGAAACCGCACAGCGCGAGCTGTCTCTGAGCGCCGACGCCGCCCAAAAGGCGATTACCGAGCCCGCTCTGCGCACGCAGGGGCAGGTAAAGCGCCTGCAGGCGCAGCTGAAATCGGCGCAGGACGAAGCGTCCGCGCTATTGCAAAAGGCGCATCAGGGCATCGACGGCGCCGGAGCCCAGGGGAGCCGTCATGCGCCTTAGCCTGCCGCCCAAGCTGCGCGCCGAGCACAAATTTGACGCCTCCGCCTGCCCGGCAGACGCGGCTCGATCACGGAAGGCCTATTTGAAAGTCGCCGCAGTCATTCCCGCATTCAACGAAGAGCATCGCATCGGCGCCGTTTTGAAAACGCTGACCGCATCGCCGGAAGTTACGGAGATCATCGTTGTCTCCGACGGCTCCACGGATAAAACGTACGAAGCCGCCTCCGCTATCCCAGGCGTACAGGCCATTCAGCTTCCCACCAATAAAGGCAAGGGCGGCGCCATGCGCACCGGCGCTTTGAAAACCGACGCCGACGTTCTGCTCTTCTTCGACGCCGATCTCATTGGCCTGACCCCGCAGCACGTCCATGATATCCTCCAGCCTATTCTCACAGGCGAGTCCACCATGTCCATGGGCATCTTCCAGGGCGGCCGCTGGGCGACCGATATCGCCCAATACTTTAGCCCCGGCATCACCGGCCAGCGCGCCATTCTTCGTGAAGTCTTCCTGCAAATTCCCAATCTCGAAAACGTCGGCTACGGCATCGAACTGGCAATCACCTATTACGTGCGCCATCATGACATGATCCGCAAGGACGTGATCCTGCGCGGCGTGACGCATCCCATGAAGGAAGAAAAGCTGGGATGGATTCGCGGGGCGGGGTCACGCATGATCATGTACTGGCAGATGCTGCGATTTCGCATCTCGTATGAACTGTTCGGGCGGCCGCCGCGAATGCGGAAGAAGAAGTAGGTTGGCCCTATTCCCCCTGCGCTAAAGCGCTTCCCCCTTTTTCCCAACAAGCTGCTTCGCAGGGTAAA
>NZ_JBDSQY010000260.1:0-12123 GCF_039929585.1 Capsulimonas sp. | reverse complement strand
ATTATTATGCTGATAAAACTTCCGATTGGAAAATTCCCACGCCCGAAAGTCAAAGACCTGATCGCGCACGCCGTCGCGCTGCTGCTGGCGGCCGGAATTATAGCCCTCGTTATGACGCTCCTGTGCTCTTTTGGCGACGAATTCATGCACGAGGACTTCAGCATGTAGCGTCAAGAGACAGGGAGAATTCATGGAAAAGTTTATCAATATTATTGCGGTGATCTTGTTTTCCATCTGTCTGGCCATCTGCATGATCTTCCTATGCATGGTGGGACATGAGTTGTTTCACGGGGATTACAGCATGTAGGCGCGCGGCGCAGACACAGAAGAGAAATTTTGTGAAAGAGTTTATCAAAAAGTTCATCGATAATATCCGAGAAGAGAAATTTCCAGAAGACCGCCCACTAATGGTGATCGATCCCGAAACGGCGTTCGTGTGGAGCGGCCTCGCCGGCATGATCCTGACGTTCATCGGTATCTGGACAGGATGGCAAGGCTCTTCCGAACTGCATCTCACATTTTCGGAATACCTCAACCGCCGTTATATCTCGGGAGGTACGTCCGGTGTCGCAGTCGTTGTGGGCTTCATCTCGGCCATTATGGTTTACCGGCGGATTCCCAAAGAAGCATTCCCGCGTCCGACACCCCGGCAAATCATCGTGAATGTGGTGATGCTCTCGATCATCACCACCTTTCTCGCCTTCTTCTGCGCGGCCTTCAGTGGAGACGACGGCATGTAGGTGCGCTGATCCTTGATCTACGTACCGCGACAATGCAACGGATCAAGATAACGTGCCCTGGGGACGGTGGCGAGCGGAAGATTATTTAAGGTCACGGTACCTCAAGGCTTTTTGATTAATGCGTAAGCATTCCAATGCGTTACGAGTTTGCTACGAATATGCCCCTTGACAAGATGTATTTAGTTATAGTGACAAGAGTAGCCTCCCAAAATCTTTCTCGCAAAATTTAATATTCATAAACAAAGGGATATTAAATTAAATGTTGAAATCAATGTAAGACACAGAGTGGCTATAAAGGCGACGACAGTAGAAAGACAGGAATTTATTTCTATGACGACAGAACAGGCTTCTACACATCGGGGCGACAGTGAAGGCGGTTCATATAGAATTCAAAGTGCTATGGTACTTTTTGCTCTTGAAGAAGCACTTGGAAGTTTCGTTGTACAGGCGGTTCCAGAACCTAATGACTTGCCTCTCTCGATTAGATCCGCAATTGAAAATCGAATGCAAGGTGTAAACATTGTTGCAGTTGGTCAAATAGTTCAAGAAACATACATAAAAGAAGTAATAGATTTAGCAGTCAATGCATCATTAGGCAGATCAGACAATGACCTGTTGCAGCATTTGAGGCAGTTAGTCACATCATTGGATGTATTTGAAATACGGAATTCAGTATGTCACCCCAACCGACTGTTTCCAGAATGCTATTGGTACCGAATGGCTGCATTAGCGACCGACCCATGTATCGAACAGCTTCGACTTAGAAAAGTTACTGATGCGTTCAGGTGCGCAATCGAAGGACGTCTGACACCACCTCCTGATGGGTGGCTAATGCAGCGCCCATGGAATGTACCTAACAATCTGCCATCTACTTTTGACCACCAAGTTACTGGACTAATTGCCCGTAAAACTGAAGCTAAAGATCTTCTTAAGCGCATTCAAAATTTGCGCAATTCATTAGTAGCAATAGTAGGACCAGGCGGTACAGGAAAAACAGCTTTATGTCTAGACTTATTAAGAGAATGTTTGCTCGATCCTCTTACATTGAAATGGGCAGACGAGATAGTTTACGTTTCTGCTAAGACAGAACAGCTTACTGCCTTTGGTGTTGAACCGATAGCAAATCCTGTAGACTCTTTAGACCTTGTCAAAGAAATAATAGCGAAGGCGCTACTCGGTATTAACAGCGAAGACATATCAAATGAGAGCAGTAACTTGTTTGATGATGTGTCAGAAAGTATGAAAGACCGACGAGTTTTGCTGTGCATAGATAATTTGGAAACGCTATTACGTGATCATCCACAACAATTTGAGGATTTTATACAATCGCTACCAATTGGGTGGCGTGTCCTAGTCACCAGCAGAGTAAGCGTTAATGGAGCAAACGTTCTACCATTGGCATCAATAAATAAAGAAGGTGCGGCAAAACTTGCTAGAGATTACGTGTCTTTAAGGGGTGCAGGACGACTTGAGGAGATACAGGTAACGCGGCTTATTGAAGTTTGTGATAGAAACCCATTAGCTATTCGATTAGTTATAGACAGCTATGCTGCAGGAAGTGAATTATCAACTGCGCTTGCTCAGACTAAAGATCGAATCACAGATTTTTCATATACTGCACTTGTGGACCATTTGCATCCTAATGCTAATAAAGTTTTAGAGTGCCTTTATGGATCGAGCGAAGCGTTATCGCGAGCGCAGATTGTGCATTTATTAGACTTAACTCCAGATAATATTGCAGAAGCTGTTAACAGTCTTCTTAGGACGAGTCTTGTTACTCGTAATATAGAAGGAACAACAGAACGATACGTTCTTAGTTCATCCGTTCGTGAATTACTTTTACGGACACCACGCGATGCAAGCGTCCGTAATGATGTTTATTCTCGTCTTCGCAAGCAACAACGCGTCATTGCTGAGCTTGACCGAAAGGGTATAAAAGATCCGTTAGATGAATCTTTTGTCTCTCCTACTTCGCCTGATTACTTACGCGCACTAGTAGCTCGCGTTCGGTTAAGCACTTTGGGACGTTCATCTCGTGTCAACCAAGTTTCAGACTTAAGAGAAGTTAAAAGAAGCTTAGAGTTAGATAATAGCCAGCCCATTTTATACAGAACTGAGGCGTTGATTTTAGAACAACTGGGTGATAGATATGGAGCTATTGAGGCATTTGGACGAGCTGTATCATTTGATGGTTCGGATGCTTGTTCTAGATTACGTCTTGCGGAACTCCTACGAGATGAAAACCGTCTTGTTGAAGCAATAGATCAAACCACACCGCTAATATTATCTGGTTATCTGAACAATAGCACATCTACAGAAAGAAACAGAACAAGATTGTTCCGCACCCATTGGGTTTCTGTCTTGTGGCTCAAACGGTATGATGAGGTATTAAGCGAAACAGAAAACTGGCGTGAACGAGATGACTTACGCCAGAGTTATGTCGCCCTTAGAGTTTCTGCATTACAGCGGTATTTAGATGATGGTCCACAAAGTGCTCTAGACTCTGAATCGATAATATCCGAGATATTCTTTTGCCTAAGTGAAGCATTTCGTTTAGATGGCTATCTTGCAGATGTTGTTCACGAAGGTTTCAAAGCGATTGAGCGTTTGGTCAGAATACAAGACAGAACACAGCTAACAGAAAAATCACAGATGGAATGTGCATTTTTTCTTAATGAACACCTAGCTGCTATGTGCGCAACATCGTATGATTATTCGTTATCTGATAACTTCGTCATTGATTTAATAACAGCCTTCCGCGCGGTCGGAGCAAACGCTGAAAACCCATTAATCTCTGATTACTGGAATGATTTAGTTTCAAGAGGAATAACTGATGATGCTGCTTTGGCAAGTGTGGGATATGAATCCGCGAGAATAGCTACTATTTTCACAAACAAAGATCATCTATTTGCTCGCGCGTTGGATGGGTCTCGAGACTTTTTTGTACGTCTATCCGCTACAGAACTCACGAGAAGCCAATTCTCGGCTTTGAAAGTTGGACAACTAATAGAAGTTCTCCCAGGAGAGCTTCCGGCCGGGAGTAGAGCTTGGCCAGCGAAACACGCAATGATAGGATAATATTTAAGACTACGTAGATACGAATGGTGATTTGAGACGGTTCCTTCACGGTTATGCTTTATTAGAAACAAGTAATAACACGATAATCTTATTCTCTTTGCCACCCGACAATTCAACTATGCCGACGAGTCGCACACCCGCCACTCAAACACTCGGCGCAGGAGAATTCTCGTATGTACTGTTGCCCCCGAATAATCGCGCGCTGGGCTGCGGCGGCGTTTCTATTATTCGTATTAGTGATAGGCGCACAGGCGCAGGATATGCGGCCGGGTTATTATGACCAGGGCGCGCCGGTGTATACGGATATTTGGGTCAATCCCGTGAGCGGGAATGATGCGAATACGGGCGCGACGCGGGCGGCGGCGGTTCGGACGGTGGAGATGGCTTGGCGGAAGATTCCGATGGAAACGGCGCTGACGAAGGCGTATCGGGTTCTGCTGACGCCGGGGGATTATCAGGAAAGCGCGATGCCGTCGGGGAATTGGTTCGAGCTTCGCCAGGGGAGTTTTGCGCATCCGGTGGTCATTCAGGCGGCCGATGGGAAGCATACGGCGCGGCTGCACGCGTATCTTCAGTTCGACCACTCTTCTTATCTCTATCTGATTAACTTAGATTTCGTGACCGATCCTGGTTATGGGGGCGGCGCGAATATCGTCCACTATTCTTACTGCGACCATATGCTGCTCAAAGGCTGTACGCTGAATGGGTTCGACGGAACGGTGCGGCAGCCGCAGGAGACGCTCAAAGTCAACCAGGTGCAGTACATGTACGTGGAGGACTGCGACATCAGCAACGCCTTCTGGATGGGACTGGATTATGTCGCCGTGCAGTACGGGCATGTCCTCAACAACAAGATTCACGACACGGACAACGACTGCCTGATGGTGAAGGGCGGTTCGGCGTATCTGCGCATTGAGGGGAACGAAGTCTATAATTCCGCGCAGTGTGGACTGGTGGCGGGACAGGGAACGACATTCGGGTTCATGGTTTCGCCGTGGCTGCACTATGAGGTGTACGACAGCAAGTTCGTCAACAACGTTGTGCACGATATTCAGAACGCGGGCATCGCGGCGCGCGGAGCGTACAACGTGCTGTTCGCGCAGAACACGTTCTATCGGATCGGCCTGGACCAGGTCTATGGCTCGGGGCTGATCTTGTGCTCGCCGGGCGGACGAGTGTGCGAGGGTGATCTGGAGATCTGCCGCCTGCTGCATCTGGCCGGAGGATGGGGGCAGACTGTGATCGACGACGGCGCGGAATGCATCCCGAACCGAAACGTCTATATCTACAACAACATCTTCTACAATCCGCCGGGAACGCGCACGATGTACGGGCACTTCGTGTTCTTCGGGCCGCAGACGCCGCCGGCGGGGGCGAATATCCCCGGTCCAGTTCTCTCCGACAACAACCTGCGCATCAAAGGCAACATCTTTTGGAACGGCCCGGCCGATCTGGAGCTGGGCATCGACGACACGACGGGATGCCGCCCCTCCAATCCGACTTGCAATGAAACTCTGCTGCGCGGGCAGAACACGATCAACACCGTGCAGCCACAGTTCGTCAACCCGGCGCGCGGCGACTTCCGGCCCGCTTTAGGCGGCAACATCTTTCGCGCGGTCACCTACCCCGTGCCGGACTTCGCCGGCAACGACCGCCAGGCCCGCCCACTGGCGCCGCTTGGCAACCTCTCGAACTTCGTCGGACGGGACATCTACGGGCGAGCGCGCTTGCCCCTCAGCCCTCCCGGAGCGCTGACAACGGCGCCCTCCGACTTCAACGGCGACGGCAAGTCGGACCTTGTCCTGGTGAACCCCGCAACGCGGTCCTTCGGCGCGTGGTTCTTAAACGGCGCCGCCTGGACCGGCGGCGCATTCTGCGCGACTCCCCTGCCCGACGGCTTTCGAATCGCCGCCACCGGCGACTTCAACGGCGACGGGAAACCCGACCTAGCCCTGGAGAACGCCGCCACGCACGCCGTGCGCTTCTGGTTCATGAGCGGAATGACTCGGGGCAGTGAGGCGATCGTGGCGACGCCGATGACGGGAGGCTGGAAGATCGTGGCCGACGGGGATGTCAACGGCGACGGTCATTTAGACTTGATCCTGGAGAACAGCGCGACGCATCAGGGCGGAGTCTGGTACATGAACGGCGCCAATCGCCTGGGCGGCGCGGCCTTCACAACGGTGTTGCCCGCAGGCAGCCGGATCGCCGGCGCAGGTGATTTCAATCGCGACGGCCGCCCCGACCTGCTGCTGGAAAACTCGACGACGCATCTCGCCGCCCTCTGGTATATGAACGGCGTGACAAAAACGGGCGACGCCAATCTCACGCCCGCCCTGCCAACAGGCTTCGCCCTCGCCGGCGTCCGCGACTGGGACGGCGACGGCGCGTGCGACCTCACCCTGTTTAGCGCCGCCACCCGAACCGGGATGATCTGGCGAATGAACGGCGCCGCCCGGCTCACGGAAACGCGGATCACCCCGGCGCTCGGCGCCGGGTGGAAGATCGTAGGCGCGCCGTGAGATTCTAGTCTAGTACTGTGTTAACTTGATCTTTATCCTTTGGTTTCGGCCCCTCCGCCCCATCCTGGGGAACCGGATTGATTGCGACTACACTCTGCTCCCCAGGATGGGGACGGGGGCCGAAACTGAGGGGCAAGAAATCAACTTAACATAATACTAGATT
The DNA here is from genome assembly GCF_039929585.1 of Capsulimonas sp. NCBI lineage: Bacteria > Bacillati > Armatimonadota > Armatimonadia > Capsulimonadales > Capsulimonadaceae > Capsulimonas > Capsulimonas sp. Next base: position 5,620 of record NZ_JBDSQY010000260.1, on the reverse strand, counting down.
AGTGTCTGCCACCCCGGGGCGATGTTGGCGTTTCATAGAGGCCCCTACTGCCCGTACTGCTCTTTATCGATGTGCGAGATGAAACTCTTGGTCCAGGCGGGCGTCTTGGGAGCTTGTGGCGTGTCCAATAGGGCGCGCCATTTTTCGTCCGTCAGGCGATCTTCGGCGGGATGCGTGAATTCGTAGTAGGTGAACACGGCGCCGCGCGCGATCTGGCGGTGGCCCTGGTAAGGAACGGCGACGTAGATCGGCAGGGCGCGACCTACTCCCTCTTCCAATGCGAGCAGCTGGTTGAGCTTGGTGGAGAACGCGGAGGAGACGTCGGCGACGATCGCCATGTCGTTGCCTTCGGTCGATCCTGTTTCGCCGCCTTCGGCGGTCACCAGCGCCAGATGTTCTTGATAGGCGCCGTAGAAACGGAGCTGCTCGATCTCATGCGCCGTGAGCGCCGCTCCGGTCTCTTGTTTCCGGCAGAGGCTTTGCACCATGGTCAGCAGGCTGCCCAGTGTATCCAGACGCTGAGCGCTGGCTGGGGTGAGGTAGTTTTGCGACTGGAGCGCCGCGCGCTCGGCGTCCACCAGCATTCCCAAGCGTCGATACACTTCCGGGGCGGGCTCTACGAAGCCGACGGGCTGGACCGGCGCGACGGATTCGCTGATGCCGCCTTCGCCGCCAAGCTCCGTTGCGACGGGCTGTTTCGGCAGGACGTCGTGCTTGAGCTCAGCCCAGGTTCCCAAAGCGGCGTTGAGGTTTTTGTCCGTCCAGGCCGGGCTTTGGGTGAAGGCGAACTTGGAGGGCGCGCCCGTTTCCTTGAGCAATGGCAGCAGGGCGTAGAGGGTGCGTGTGTAGAGGCTGCGCGCCCAATCGGCTTCCGTCCACGCCGTGAACTTCTCCCGTTGTGCTTGATACTGGGCGTCGTAATTGGCGTACTCGGTTTCCTTCAGATTGAAGTCGAAGAAGCTGCCCTGGAAGGTCATCGTTTCCAGCAGGGAATGCGCGCGGTCGGAGCCGAGCACGGACATGACGTCCAGACCGAGCGCGAAATAGCGCGGCCGTTCGATGGTTCCGACATCGGGCGGCAGGCCGTCATAAACCATCTGCTGCATGATCTCGGCATCCGGCGTCGAGGGCGCAGGAAGGAATCGGAAACTTGGGCCGGCGATGGGCGCGATCTTCGGCGCGGGAAGCTGGGCCACACGCGCGGCGAAAACCGCGCTCTTCGCCGCGTCGGCGATGTCCGCCGTCGTGGGCGCACTGCCGTAGACATCCTTGGCCACCGCCATGTAGGCCGTCAAATCCTGATCGTCGGCGCTGCCCGCGAACTGATGGACCGTGTCTTCGATCTTTTGCCAGCGCGCCATCGTCGGCGCATCGGTCGCGGAGAGGAGCAGCAGAGCGCGCTGTGTCAGTTCCGGCGTCCGGCGAAACGCGCCAGCGCTCAGCCAGTGCGAGACAAGGAAATAGCGGCGCAGCACCTCCGAGCGTGTGTAATGGCCTCGCGGGATGAAGTCGCTGTAGTCAAGTTTGCTGTTGACGGGCGGCTCTCCCTCGCCAACCGACAGCTCGCCGCCGAAAATCGGACTGATTGCTCCGCCCGCGTGGGCGGAGATCAGCGCGATCTCCTGGTTCACCAGTTCCGTCACGTCAGGCGGAAGGCTCGCCAGCGTTTGTTTTAAGGGCGCGGTCCATTTGTCCAGTGTGGCCTTGTCCTTGAGGTCCTGGCGTTTGCGGTTCGCGGCCCGGTCGGCGGCCATCGGATCATCGGGGGCGGGCGGCGTGGCGGCGTTCTCGCCGGTGTGGACTGATCCCATCGCCAGACGCGCCGCGACCGCGAAGAAGGCGGCGTTGGCCTTCGCATTCGCGATCACGTTTTGGTCCGAGGACGCCTTTGCCTGGTCGAGCGAGCCGCGCAGATAGTGGTCGACCAGAGCAATTGTCTCCGGCGCCAGATGTCCCGTCTCCACATCGCGCAGCAGATAGTCGAAGACAAGATGATGCAGGTGCAGCAGTGAATCTGTGGTCACGAAGATCGGCAGGTTCGCGTAATCCGTTTCTTCATAAACGCCGAACATCTGCCGCTGTGGATACCCACTCGCCACAAAAGAGTTTTGCGTGAGGTAAGTCCGATCGGCGGGTTTCAGCCGGTCGAAGTCCGTGAGGTTGACGATGTCCAGCAGCGGCTCATTGCAGGTGACGGGGCGCAGATGTGTTCCCCCGCCGTCCGCGACGGTAAGAAGCGCGGTGCGCGCATCAGACATCCAGCTAAACCCGTAGGGCGCGACCGTCCCGGCGGGATAAGTCCGTGGAGGCAGTTTGAGCCCAGGCAGGGAAAACAGCCGCAGCGAACCGCCCGAGGCCGCCGCCAGATACTCGCCGCTGGGGGTCCAAGCGAGCTGCGCGGCGCCATTGACGACGCCTACGCGGCGCATCGACTGGCGCAGGGCTTTCTGATCGACGCCAAATTTGATCGTCCCTTCGCCGTCGTTGAGGTCGCGCGTTACGGGATAGTCGGCGCTGTAAATGGAGCTTGTGTCCCCACGGCGCACGACAAAGCCGATATGGCTCGTCGTCCGCTCCCAGCACGGATTTAAGTGCGCGCCGGGAATGCCCGTGGAAAGCGTCATGAGCTGCCGGCCATCCTCACGCACGGTCGCGATCTGCCGCTTGTCACCCTGGCCGCTCACAAATAGCAGCTTGTAATATCGCGCGGTCTTGTAAGCGTCAAATCGATATTTGTATGCCTGCCAATCCGTTGAATCTTTCGCCAGCATCTCCAGTAGCTTCAGATCCGAAGGCGCAAGATTTGCCTTGGATCGTGGCGTCACGGTTTGGCGCAGAGGATCTTTCTCATACGGCAGCTCAAACGGGCGCGGCGACCACTGCGGAGAACGCGAGTCGCCCGGTCCATGCGTGATCGCGCGCAGCCCCGTCCCATCGGGATGCGCGGCGTACAGGTCGTAGTGTCCGGCGCGGCTGGACGCGAAGGCGATCAGACCACCGTCCGGCCGCCACGACGGCTCGACATCATCTCCCGGTCCCGATGTGACGGCCTTAGCATGGGATCCGTCCCGATTGCCGACAAAGATGCGCCACCCCTTGGCCGTCTTCTTCTGATAGGCGATCCGAACTCCGTCTGGCGACACCGCCGCCTGCCCGACGCCCGTTCCGAAAGCCGCCGGGTCAAACGTGGGCGCACCCGCAAAGGCGCGATCGGCGCCTGCAATCGGCAATACCAAAAGCGACAAAACCATCCACGAAGCGCCTCTGCGCGCCCGGGACTTATACCGATCAATCATGCATGTCTCCGTCTTTTGCGCCTTTGCGAGGCGTTTCGATTCGTTCTTTCATAATGCTTGACGCAAATTCGGCGCCATCCTCGGACGGGGCGTGTGTGGGGCGCACGAACACCTGATTTCGTCGTCCCCTTTCGGCCTGAATGAATGTGACGTAAGAGCCACCGCGATCGCGCGCGATGCGCAAATCCCGGACCTCACCGCGCACCGGCGTATCCCAGACACGGCGCACGCCGAACCCGTTCCATCGATACACACTCAGCCACTCGAACCCTTGATGCTCCGGCAGACGATCCCGTTCCAGAGCCACAATGTCGCACCCGGAGTTCCTGGGCAAAAGCCAAAACTTACGATAGGGACGGCTCAGCCCGCTGCCGCGCCAGCGAGGCTGGAATACGCCGCGCGCGTCCACCGAGTAGACATACAAGCGCCGACCGTCGCGAACATCCAGCTTTGAGCGCTGGATCAGTCCCAGCACCACGTCATCGCGGCCGTCGCCGTCGATATCACCCACTTGAAGGTCAAAAATATGAGGATGGCTTCCTTCGGCCAAGCAGCGCCAGCCGCCCTCCCGCCGCGCGTAGGCCCGCAGCGCGCACGTCCCATTGCGCTTCCGAGACCAGACCACTAACTGCTCCGCCGTTTCCCCGCGCACAAAACGACCAGGCGCGAGACGCACCAATGTTTCGTCCTTCACCATGGGCGCGGGGTGCTTTTGCTTGGGCGGCGTCAGCGGCAAAACGCGATAGGTGATGGCGTTCGATGGAAGGATAGAAATGCTGGCGGCGAACCCGTTCTGCGTCTTGCCGCTGAGTCGATCGAAAACAAAGTTGCCTAGGCTATAGAAGATCGGCCGCCCTTGGTAGACTTCGACACGCTGAGCGACATGGGGATGATGGCCGACAATGGCGACGGCCCCAGCATCGATCAAATTATGCGCGATCTGCACCTGCCCCACGCTCGGCGCCGATGAATACTCATTGCCCCAGTGCAGAGAAACAAACACGATTTCGCCAGCCTCGCTCAAGGATCGAACCTGCGAGATCAAGCCCGTCCCGGCGATGTTTCTGAGGCGCACGCGTCCCGCGCGCCACGGCCCATAGGCGCTCGCCGCGATCCAGGCGATACGCCGCCCCCGAACGGTCTTACGCCAGACCGGCCACCAATCCCCCTCTCCCTCCCGAGCGCCCACGGCCGCGACGCCCTGCCCGCGCAGCGCCTCCCGTGTCGTTCGGTATCCGAACGCGCCCGCATCAAGCGCATGATTGTTCGCAACGGAAACCACATCCATTCCCGCCGCACCCAAAGCGCGCGCCATGTTCGGCGAGGCAAAAAGTTTAGGATTTCGCGAGGAAGGAATGGGGGCGGAAGTGAGAACGCATTCCAGATTACAAAAGGCAATATCAGCGCTTCGGGTTTGCGGCGTCAGCCATTGCAGCGGCGTGCGCCCCTGTTTCAGATCGCCCGTCACCCCTCGTCCCAGCAGCGTATCGCCGGCGATAAAAACAGAGATTGGCTTTTGTGAGGACTGTGCCGCCATACAAGACGCCGATGATGCGAGTATCACGGCGGCAAGCCAGCCAGACAGAGTTTGGAGCGAAGACTTCCGTCGGCCGAGATTTGTAAAAATAGCGTGACGGCTCGGCATTGGCGCAGTATTCGCCGCCGCAAAGTCGCCTTCCTTCTTATTACGCCCTGCCGGCAACGGGTATCGGGTATATTAACACACCAAGCAAGCACACAGGAACAACCGTGCCGACACCGCCCTTTCGATACTTTCGGGACCCACTCTTTCTTTTCTGCCTTGCTGCTTATTTTGTCAATCGTTACGCGATCAAGCCGCATGTCCATGGAGGCTTCGCGCATACGTCACTCAACGATTTGATCTGTATGCCCTTCTGGATCCCGATCATGCTCTTCGGCATGCGCCGGCTCCGGCTGCGAGCCCACGACGCCCCGCCAACGCTGGCCGAAATACTGATCCCACTTTTCTGCTGGTCGTACCTCTTTGAAATTCATCTGCCGCAGATGCATTTGGGGCGCGTGCACGCCACCGGCGACCCAAGCGATGTCCTATGCTACACGATCGGCGCCTTGATCGCTTCCCTTTTCTGGCAATGGTTCTACCGCCCACAACCGAAAACGGCTTCCACGCCGGGCAGCAAATGCGCCGGCGACACGATGTGAGAAATGATGAACATTACCCCTTGGCGGCGCTTCCTGATCGGCGCGCTGTTCAGTTTTTTCGCTGGAGAACTCTTCCTATACAGCTTCGTCACTCCCAGCAGCCCAAAAGAAGTGGATTATCGCCAGCATTATGGGATTCC
>NZ_JBDSQY010000259.1:0-11955 GCF_039929585.1 Capsulimonas sp. | reverse complement strand
TAACAATTATATACCCTATAGGGTATATAATTGTTATATTTTTATAACCTATAAGCAATAATTTTCGTTTATATTTATTGCTTATAGGTTATAAATTCACACGATGCACCGTGTCCGGCGAGAATGCGGGGAGGCAGACGGCGATGTACTGGGCGCCGGTGTCGGCGGGGGTGCTGTACTGGACCCACTCGCCGGCGGGGACGATAATCGCCTGGCCGGCGGCGACGTCGGTGTATGATCCATCCTGGGAGGTCACGCGCAGGCTGCCGTTCAAGACGAGCGTATATTCGGCGAATTCTGGGGTTTGGGCGGGTTCGGTCCAGCCGCCAGGGCTGGTCATGCGGGCGATGCTGAGGTCGGAGGTTTCGGAGTTCACGCGGCCGATAAATTCTTCGATCAGCTTGGGCTTGTTTCCTGCGGCTTCAATGACAGTGGGAGCGGCGATCAGTGTGGGCATATGTGTGATCCTCGGCAAGTGTAATTTATCCCATGGGGCATACCGCCATTATGGCGCATCCTCCGCGACATCAGAATACTTTAATCGCGCGCTAACCGTCCTCTCATGGGATAAGCGTTTTCTAATCCGATCCTAACGCCTCTCTAATCCTAATTCGGCTACAATCCCCCAGTCAATCTACGCGTTCCACAGGCGAAGCCCGATCCATGTCTTCCATCACTCTTTTCTGCGCCCAATACTTGTTCGTCGTTCCCCTCGCCTTGCTCCTTTGGGGCTGGCTGCGCGCGGACGCCGCCGGACGGCGCGTGCTCCTCCTGCGCGGCGTAATTGCGCTCGTGCTGGGCGTGGCGCTGGCGAAGGGCGGCGGCGGGCTTTACGACGATCCCCGGCCGTTTGTCGTGGGCCATTTCACGCCGATGATCGCCCATGCGCCGGACAACGGTTTTCCTTCCGACCATTCGCTGCTGGTTTTCTCCTGCGCCTTTCTGCTGTGGCCATTCGACCGGCGGCTTTCGGCGCTGGCGGCTATTGCTTCGGCGGCGGTCGGCGCGGCGCGCGTGGCCTCGGGGCTGCACCATCCCTTCGACGTTTTCGCGAGTGTCCTCTTCGCGGGCGTCGGATGCGCTCTCGGCGCGGCGCTGGCGCGATCTATTCCACTAAAATTCACGAAGAACGAGGCTGATTTGAGAAAGGCGACATCCATTGAAGAATAAAACACTTACTCCCATATTGACCCTGGGAGCCTTCGGGCTCCTGCTCGGCGCGGCGTCCATTCCCGCTCAGGCGGCGGAGCCGGGATATCATCTGGTCCGCAAGATCTCGCTGGAAGGCGACGGCGGCTGGGATTATCTGACGGTGGACAGCGCAAATCGACGGATTTACGTCTCGCGTTCGACACATGTCAACGTCGTGGACGAGGACACCGGCAAGACGATCGGCGATATCACGGGATTGAACGGCGTGCATGGAATCGCGGTGGACGGCAAGGCGGGACGCGGCTTTATCAGCTGCGGCCGCTCGAACAGCGTCACGGTCTTCGACTTGAAGACGATGGCGAAAATCCAGGAAATCCCGGTCGGCGAGGGACCGGACGCGATTATCTTCGACCCGGCGACGGAGCGCATTTTCACGTTCAACGGCCAGGGAAATTCCTTCACCGCGATCGAAGCGCGCACCGGCAAGGTCTTAGGGACTGTCCCGGTGGGAGGCCGTCCGGAGTTCGCCGTGGCGGACGGCAAGGGGCGTATTTACAACAACTTGGAGGATAAGGGAGCGGTGGTCGCAATCGACAGCCGCAAGCTGACCGTGGGCCAGCCCTGGCCGCTGGGCGCGGAATCGCCGTCGGGCATGGCGATGGATGTGAAGAATCATCGCCTGTTCAGCGTGTGTGATGGGGATAAAATGGTGGTGCTGAACTCGGAGACCGGCGCTGTAGTGGCGACGCCCGCCATTGGCGGCGGACCGGACGCCAGCGCGTACGATGACAAAGAGAAACTCGTCTTCAGTCCGAATGGCGAGGACGGCACGCTGACCGTGATCCGCGAAATCAGCCCCGACAAATACGAAGCGGTCTCCACGGTAGCAACGCAGACCGGTGCGCGAACTATGGCGCTGGACGCCAAGACCCACCACGTGTTCTTGATGACCGCGACCCAGCTCCCAGCCGATCCGGCGGCCCCGGCCGGCGGCCGTCGCCGGCGCGCCTATGAGCCGGGATCATTCACACTGCTGGAACTGGCGCCGTAGGAGGCAGCCCTCACCCCTCTCCCAATTCTGGGAGAGGGGTGAGGGCGTCCGGGGCAGGTTCTTACGCCCGTCGCTTCATAAACCATTTGCGCAGGGCGGCCTGGGCTTCGGCGGGCTTGCCTTCGGCTTCGTACGCCGCCATGTCATCCTCAAGAATCTTCAGCTCGGGATCGTTCGGCTTGTCGGTGTGCGCCTGCTCTAATGTCTGGCGCAGTACTTCCGTGAACTCCGCGGCGGATTTGTATGATGGCTGCTTCGGCATGACCGGTCTGGACTCTCTCATTGGCGAACCTCTCCTTTGCTCATCGCTCGAACGGACGGCTTCACGGATGCGAAGCCTGGAATAAAAAGCGAACTCAGTAAAAACCAGATAAAAACTTGGTAAAACGAAATAAAAAAGGCGTGGCTGAAAATATCAGCCACGCCTTTTCGCGGTTGCTTAGTAGCGATTGCCGCCGCCGCCGCCATAACCACCGCCGCTGCCGCCGCTGCTGCGACCACCGCCGCCGCTGCCGCCACGATCTTCGCGGGGCTTGGACTCATTGACCGTGAGGGAGCGGCCGTCGACGCTGCGGCCATTCATGGACGCGATCGCCTGCTGCGCTTCGTCTTCGGTCGCCATCTCCACGAAGCCGAAGCCACGGGATTCGCCGGTGTAGCGGTCGGTGATGACCTGGGCGCTCGCAACGTTGCCGACTTCGGCGAACAGTTGATTCAGGTCCTGGTCTTTGGTCTGGTAGCTGAGGTTACCAACATACAGTTTTGTCGTCATTTTGATAGGTGTCCATTCGATTGAAGCCTTTATTTCAGGGAACAGTTAGGCGACTGATGTGGAAGCGGATGGACGACGGCAAAACCGAAGGAATCCAACAGGAACACAGGAGAGGGCACAGAACCGATTACCAAAAACAATAAGCCGCCGAGCGTTTCTCGGCGTTAAGATAATTATACCACATCTCTGTCAATTATAAACAAGTATTTTTAACAGGGTCTAGAGAGTGCGCTGTTTTGGACGTCATTTAAACTTGCGCTCCGTATTGTTCACGAACACGCGCCCGCCTTCCGCGACGATCACTTTGTCGCCTTTAACCACGACCCCAAAGTCCTTGTCGTCAAGAAACAAGCGCCCATGGTTGTTGGACAGAGAGTATTCGGGGGCGTTTTCGCCCAAGGAGCCTGCCGGGATCATGACGACCTCCCCATCCACGGGCGCATCCATCATGATGCGCGTCCCGGCGAACATGGGCGACGACGGGCGGCAGCCGCCGACAGCGAGGCTCAGCAGAAGAACGCTTACGACGAATACGGTTTGTGAAATGTTTTTCAAATCACAGCTTCTCGGGATCGCGAATGACGCCGGCGAAGAGCAGCATTCCCGTTGTGTTATCACGAATGGCGCAGACGAAGGGATGGTTGACGTAAACGGATTTGCTCGTGTCCGGCCGCACGGCTGCCTTGGTCATCACGACCGCAGTCGCTGCGGCGGCGACCGTCCCCTCTTCGTCGACTTCCAGAACCGCTTTGTGCAGCACCTTTTCAATATAGTCGCCGTGCAGTCCCATCGGGGTGAAGTCGGCTTTCGGTTTGAGCGCCGGCCCCATCCCCAGCGACGCCAGCGAATCAGTGAGATCGATACTGTACGAGGCTTGGAAGCGAGGCATGGTGATCACAGTGTCCTGAGGTTGCAGGCTCGCAACCAACTGATCCCAGGTTTTCTGATCCAGGGATTTCACCCATGGGTCCAGCCCGGTGGCGTCCCTGGGAAGAACGATCAGGAGGCTCAGACGACCGCCGCCGTACGGCAGACTAACGGCCTGAAGCTTGTCGGTTTCCGCGTAGGCGAGGCTGGCTTTGCGGCGCATAAACGGCAGAGGCTTCACTTTGTCCTTCGTGATGATGAAGTTATCGTCATGTGTCGCCTGTTTGTCAAACGCATCCGTCCATTGCCCATGGAAGTACACGGCGTTGGTCAGCACCGCCGTGGCATCGACGACATCGGCCTTCGGAATAATCTCCTCAATCTTGCCCTTTGTCTTATCGCTCACCCAGCCATTGATCGTTTTCGCGGCGTCCGGGGTAGCGAAGTCCAGCGCCGTCGCCTGTCCGCCGTAGGCGTCGGCGCAGATCTTTTGGAAATCGCCATTCAGTGTGACGCCCTTCTTGACCCAAATCGCATTGGCGATCGCGATCTCCACCTTGGGATCGGCGCTTATCAGAGACGGCATCAGCAACGCGTTAGCCGCGTTCACATCTCCAATTTTGACGTCTTTGAGACCCAAGGTTTTGGCCATCGCGGTCTGCGTGTCGCCGCCCGCGCCGTTCATCGTCATCGACAGCGCCTCGGTCACGCTCAGCGGCGAGTAAAAAACGTTCCCGTTCGGCGACGCCTTCGCCAGAGGCTTCAGAAGACGAAGCCCAAAATCGGTGTTCGCCGCCGCGACTTGCTGAACACGCGTATCGGCGGCGACAGATTTCGCCTCCGCCTCCTTAACGCGGCTGTCCGCCGGCGGATTGCCCGGCGACGTATTGATCCCCGGTCCGCCGCATCCCGCGAGGAGATCGAGCGCCGCGCCGAGGCCCACAATTCCGAGCGCCCTGCCCCGCTTCAATGTCACTGTTCGCATGTCTGACTCCTGGAAGATTCGAAGATCGTCTGAGTATTCAAGAAATTATAGCGCCTCCGGATCGCGAATCACGCCGGCAAACAGTAAAGTTCCCGTCGCGTCGTCGCGAACGGCGCAGAAGAAAGGGTGATCCACGCGCATTGTGTCGATCGGCATTGGAACGGACTCCATCAAATCTTCTTCCGTGACGGCGGCGGCGATGGTTCCTTCTTCATCGACCTCCAGGATCGCCTTATGCCTGACTTCGCTGATCACGCTGCCGCCCAGTCCCATCGGCGAAAAGTCGGCGCCAGGCTGGAATGCAGCGGACATTCCAAGCGATGTGAGTGGTCGACTGAGGGCGGCCGCGTAAGAAGCTTTGAAGCGCGGCGCCGTAATCGCCATCTTGCTGACGTGCATTCCGCTGACAATCTTCCGCCAGGACTCGGCGTCCAGCGCATTCAAGAACTTCTCCATTCCCCCCTTCTCAAGCGGCAAAATAATATCGAAGCTCATACGGCCGCCGCCATACGGAAGACTGACTGCCTGGAGCTCTCTGTAAAACGCATGCGCGAATTCGCCTTGCTGGCTCATGAAGGGCAGCGTCTTCGAACGCGCCCCTGTTTGAAAGAAACCGTTATGCGTCGCTCTTTTATCGAAGGCGTTTGTCCATTTGCCGTGAAAATAAACGGCGTCTGTCAGCACAGTTTCCGAAGAAGCGATGTTATCCGATGACACGATCGAGTCGATCTTGTCCTTGGTTTTTTCCTTGACCCAGCGATTGATCGTATCCGCGGCGGATGGGGACGAAAAATCAAGAGATGTCGCCTGTCCGCCGTAAAACTCGGCGCATCGCTGCTGGAAATTAGCGTTCAGAGTGACGCCATGACGAGCCCAGAGAGCATTAGCAACGCTGAGTTCTACCTTAGGGTCGGCGTTCTGAAGCGACGGCAGAAGCAAGTCGTTCGCGGCGTTGATCTCCGCGACGGACGCGCCCGACATCCCAAGCGTTTGCCCTATCGCGGTTTGCGTGGCGCCGCCCGCGCCGTTCATGGTCATCGACAGCGCCTGACTGATGCCGAACGGAGAAATAAACACGTTCCCCGAGCCATTCTCTTTGACCAGGTCTTTGAGAAGGCGCAGACCAAAGTCCGTGTTTGCGTCGGCAATCTTCTGAACGTGAATATCCGCCTGCACGGCCTTCAAATCGGCTGCGTTTGCCCCGGTTATCTTCGAAGATTCTCTGTGTCCGCATCCGGCCAGAAACGCCGCCGCAGCCCATCCAACGCCCAAGGCCGCCATGCCTCGTTTTCGTGTCGCCATTTGCAAGTCCTCCTCTCAACTTAGTTCCGTTATGTGGAAAAAAGGTTCACGCGAGGGAGTAATGATTCTGCGCACAGACGGTCATAGCTTCTCGGGATCGCGGATCACGCCGACGAAGAGCAGCGTCCCCGTTGTGTTGTCGCGAATGGCGCAGACAAAGGGGTGATCGACGCGGAACACAATCGCGGGATCCGCGCTGACGCCGCCCGCCATTGGCGCCGCTGTCACGGCGGCGGCCGTTGTTCCCTCTTCATCCACCTGAAGGATCGCCTTATGCATGACCTTGTCGATATGGACTGGCTCCAGACACATCGGAGTGAAGTCGGCGCCTGCGTGGAACGCGGAACCCATCCCCAGGGATGTGAGCGGATCCGTCAAGTCGGCGGCGTAACTTACCTGAAAACGCGGCAGAGTGACGCTGATATTCTGAGGGTTCATCCGTGAGGTTAAATTGCTCCATCTCTTGGCGTCAAGCGATTTCACCACGGCGTCCAGGCCGTCCACGCGTTTGGGCAGCACGATGTCAAGGCGGAAGCGGCCGTCGCCGTAGGGCAGGCTCGCCGCCTGAAACTGATCCGTCTCCCGATAATCAACAGTGATGTCGTCTGACATTAACGGCAGCGTCTTTTCACGCCCTTTGGACAGATGAAAACGCCCGTTTTGCGTTTCGGATTTGTCGAACTCATGCATCCACATCCCGTGGAAGTAGACGGCGTTTGTCAGAACCAACCGCGCGTCATCGAGGTCGCTCGGAGCCACAATCCCATGGATCTCCCCCTTCGTCTGCTCGCTCACCCAGCTGTTGATTCTCTGCGCGCCATCGGAAGACGCCAAATCCAGCGACACCGCCCGGCCCTGATAGGACGCCAAGCACGTCTGCTGAAAGAGGGGTTTGAGCGTGGTGTGCTTGTCCACCCAAACGGCGTTTGCAACATTGATTTTGATTTGGGGATCGACGCCCGTCAGCGATGGGAGCAGCGATCGGTTCGCGGCGTTCACATCGCCGATTTTGACGTCTTTGAGGCCCAATGTTTTCATCATCGCGGTCTGTGTGTCGCCGCCCGCGCCGTTCATCGTCATCGACAGCGCCTGCGTGACGCTGAATGGAGAATAAAAGACATTCGCGTTCGGCGCCTCCTTCGCTAGAGGCTTCAGCAGGCGCCAGCCGAAATCGGCGTTGGCCTTGGCGATTTCCTGGACTCGCTTATCAGCGGCGACAGTATTGAGATCGGGAAGCGATATATTACGCTTGAGATTGGGAGGCGGTATATGCCTTGGCGCGGCATCTAATTCGCTGTGCGTCGGATCGATATGCGGCTGTGAGGAGATATGCGGCTGTGGCTGACATCCAGCGGCGGCCAGCGCCCCGAAGCCGACGATCCACGCGGCGCGGCTTTGCCGCCAATGTCGTTTCTTCATGAATATGTCCATCTCTCAAACAGAATTGCGCTTGATCAACGCAATGCCTTTATATTTTACGGCCGCTTCTTCACTCCTTACCGCTCGTTTCCGCCAAATCGTTCCGCCAGGCAAGCACTTGCGTCTTGTGTGAGGCCGACCATTCTCTCCAAAAATTCACGTACTTGGCTGTGTCCTATTCAAACACAGATGAGCCGAAGACGCCGCCGTCCACTTTGGCCGCCATGTACAGCGCACTCACAACCATATAACGGGCTCGCGGGTCGGAATCGTCGAGATCATCTAAGAGCGATGGAACGGAGCGCGGGTCGCCGATATAGCGAAGGGCCTGCGCCGCATTCTCACGCACGACACCCGATGGGTTCTTGAGCAGCCGGCAGAGTCCGGGAACAGCGGCGACGCGGCGATACTGGCTCAGGGCGGACGCGGCGTTTCCCGCCTCGGCGGATTTCGCGACGTGTGTTTTGGGATCGATCTGCTCAACGATCGAGGCGAGTTTGGGGAGAACATCGGGATCCTGAAGCGCGGCGGCGGTCACGACGGCTTGCTGCTGGAGAGCTGCATCCTCAGAACGGACAAGCTTCTCGACGACGGGGAGAACTTGGTTCAAAACAAATCCGTCCAGATCGGAGTGTTCAGACTCCCCCAGCGCGCTCCGCTCCTGCTTCATCAGGGGCAGAGCGGAGCGCCGTCCGTTGTCGTCCGCGGGCAGCGCCAGCAGACGCCCCACGTTCGCGTTCCGAAGAAGGTAATCAAAGCGCCGATCGTCCTTTTGCTCGGGGGCTGGTTTGGCGGCAAGCATCGCCGCCAGAACAAGCAGCGTCTTTCGAAGGGGCGTGGCGGAGGCGGGAAAGTCGGGGAGCGGCGCGTCCGTCAAAATGATCTTCGGTCCCGGCAAGTCCGGCCGGCTTGAGTGGACCGCGACGGAAAAGGGAGCAAAGAGCTGATAGAAACCGACGGCCTCGTCGGCGTCTTCGGGCGTGCGCTTCAGGAACACAAGAATACGCTCGCCGGAAACCAGTTCCGTGGTGGGATACCAGGTATTGCCGCCTGGCTTGGGCTGAAACTGAGAAGGGAAAACGATCTCGATGGTGGAGGAAGAGGAAGCGCCGCCTTTCAGGAAGCGCTCCACAACGCAGCTGGCGACCGCACGCCGCGCGGACAGATGGCCCTCATAGGCCGGCGCATCATAGGAAGAGCCGGCGGGCGCGCTGTACACGCCGTCGCCGAACTCCGCCAAGCCGCCCACATGAATATCTCCGACTTTGATTACGCAGACGGCGTCCGCGCGCGTCAGTGATTGCAGCAGATCTTCGCTGTCGCGGCCGCCCGCCCGAGCGCTGAGAGAACTCGTCAAGAGCGCTGCGACAACGAGCAGCGTCTGGGTCAATATTCGTTTCAACGGCATCCTCCACGCATCACCGGTGAGATTGACCCTGTGCGCGGCAGGATGCTTCAAAGGCAAGTAGGACTGCTAGGGACACGTCTGCATGATCGTCGCGGCGGGAGAGGATTCCCAGGAGAACAATGCGCGTTCGGTGGGTTCGGGGGCGGGCGCCCAGAATTTGGACCAGGCGATTCCCTGCGAGTTGCGAGATTTCCAGGCGGCGTCGGCGTTGGTCTGCATCCAGTCGTTGAAGGACGCATCGCCGGTCTTGGCGGCGTAGTAACCGGCCCAGCGGCACAGAATGCCCTTGAAGCCGGGGAGGTCGGTTCCGGGGCCGCCGCCGTACTCTTCATTGAGGATGCCCGGGGCGTTCTTGCCGCACAGGTCGTCCTTCGCGGTTTGGAGAGCCAGCTTGGCGTCGTCGAACCGGCCGAGCATCGTTGCGCCGCCGACGAAGGTTCCCTGATTGTAGGTGGACACCCAGGTGTTGATCTTGTGCTTGGTGCTGATGGAATCCTTGACGGCGTTCTTGGTGAGATCGCACATGATGGGGTTCTTCTCGTAGTTGTCGAAAAGATTCGTAGCGTACTCTTTGTATTTGTCGCCCTGACCGGCGTTGTAAAGCAGCATCGCGGCGATCACGCCGGGGCCATTCACGCAGCCGTTCTTTCCGCCCTTCTCAGTGGTCCACCAGAGGCCGGGGATTAGCTCCGTGTCGTAGGCGCGCGCCCAGACGATGTCGAAGTTGTTTTTGGCGTACTTCAGGAAGACCCGATTGCCGGTGAGGTTATAGGCGCGGGTGAAGGCCATGCACGCCCACAGGAGATCGTCGTTATAAATATTATCCGACCAGTCGCGGCCATAGGTGCGAATAAAACCGTTGCACAGCTCCGTGACCTGCGGTTTGTACTTCGGATTGCGCTCGGCGGCGTCCTCCACCGTCTCGATCTGCTCGGCGTACTGCCAGAAGTTGGTTTGGCGGCCGCCGGCGGTCGTCATGCGAAATGAGCCGAGACCTTTGTTGACTTTATAGAATGCGCTCAAATAGGAATCCATCGCCTGATCGCGGACCGCCGGTTCGGGCGACTTCGCCTGAGCGGCCGGACCGCTCACACCGAAAGCCGCCGCCGCGAGGAGGACGGCCGCAGCCGCCACAGTGTTCACATTCAACATTCATTCTCCTGATCGCCCTGGAACCATTTTCATCTATCTTATCATCAATCGGATGCCCCGTCAAGGCCCCAAACATGTCCCAGAACACTTTGACTAATTGGATTTGCGTTCTGGAGCCTTGTGCTCCTCTTCATCGTTTTTGACGATGCTGATGCTGCCGTCGCTTTCCATACAGGCGCGCTTGACCTCTTTGAGTTCCGTCATTCCCTCCAAGCGCAGCGCGGACATCAATTCGTCACGCGTGATCAGCTCGCGGCGCATGTTGCGATGATTGATCTTGCCATCTTTGACAAGTTCCAGCGTCGGAGGTTCCAAGATCTTTTGGAACCATTTGGATTTGAATCCGAGCCAGTCCAGCGCGAAGGCCCAGAAAATGATCGTCGCGACCAGCAAGAGGCCATCGGGGATGGATTTATGGTCGTTCGCCATCGCGTTCTGCGAGGCGTCGCCGAGCAGCACCACGACGAGCAGGTCGGTGACGCCCAGAGACCCCGCCTCGCGTTTAAGAATGACCCTCAGCAGGGTGAAGACCGCGAGATAAACGATCGTGCCTCGGATGACGATTTCGATGGGAGACACGGAAAATGTGAACGCCTGCGCCCAGTCGATGTGAAGCCATTGGTTCATGGGTAGAGTCTCCTTTCGGGAGTGAGAGCCTCCCTAACGTAAGGTACCCATACCAACTGCCAGGCAAGCGGCGTTTGAACGCGGGCGGCGGGCGGGTACGAACCGGACAGACTCTCATTCCGAATTTCTCGTTGGAATGGAGACCGAACTTTGACCTACGAAGGAGCGTGCAATGGATTCCCTGGCGATCACCAAGGCGATTGAAGATCAAGAATGGCTCGGTCCGGTGGCGGACGGCCTGCAAAAGGGCGTTGGGGCCGCTTATGAAGCGGGCGGAGATGCGGGACGCAAGGTCGAGGACGCGCTGCACGGCGTCTGGCTCGGACATCCGCTGCACGCGGTCTTGACGGACATTCCCCTCGGCGCATGGTCCGTGGCGGCGGCGCTGGACGTGATGGAGGCGGCGGGCAACGACAAAGTCGCGGCGGGGGCGGACGCCGCAGTCGGCATCGGCCTGCTCGGCGCGCTCGGCTCGGCGGTGACGGGACTGACCGACTGGTATCGATTGGACGGCAAGGCCACGAAACGGGTCGGCGGCGCACACGCCCTCATCAATATTACGGCCACGGCGCTGTACGGAGTCTCTTACGGGCTGCGCAAGACCGGCCACCGAGGCGCGGGCCGCGTGTTCGGCTTCCTCGGCATGGGCGTGGTCAGCGCGGGCGCATTCCTCGGCGGCATGCTGGTCTACGATCAGAAGATCGGCGTGGACCACTCCGACCGCGAGAAGTTAGAGGAAGACGCGGGCGACTTTGTCGACGTCCTCGCCTGGGACGACTTACCCGACGGCAAACCCACCCGCGTCGAAGTCAACGGCCACGCCGTCGTCCTCGTGCGCGACAGTGATAACGTACACGCCCTCGCAGACTCCTGCGCGCACCTCGGCGGTCCCCTCTCCGAAGGCAAGCTCTGCGACGGCGGCATCGTCTGCCCCTGGCACGAATCCCGCTTCGCCCTCACCGATGGCCGCGTGCTCGACGGCCCCAGCACGTTCAAGCAGCCGCATTACGAGACGAAGGTGGAGAACCGACGCATCCTGGTGAAGTACGGGGATACGGTGGTGGAGGGATAGTTCGCCAAACTTCGATAATAAGTAGGGCTTCCATTACCGATGCGGCCTGCCTAACCCCCCGGCGCTAAAGCGCTTCCCCCCTTCCCTGCAAGCTGCTTCGCAGTGGGAAGTGGGTGCTGATCACTTGGGCCGACATGGCTCTTGACAC
>NZ_JBDSQY010000258.1:0-17766 GCF_039929585.1 Capsulimonas sp. | reverse complement strand
GGTTAAAACCGCGCCTTCAAGTGCGCAGAAACCCACCTACGTGGGTTACATTATCAGGAACGGCTCCGCCCAATATGAGGCTCACATAAGCGGTTATCGCCAAGGATTATGTAGTCCGCGCAGGCGGACTTCTGCGCTTTTTAAGGCGCGGTTTTAACCGCCAGCGCCTTCCGGATCGATTGCGTCATTAAAGAATCAAAACGCATCATTCGCCAGCCTTTTTTTGTGTGGATTGCTTGCGAATCCGCAGCATCGCCGCCCCGTGCGCCGGGATGGAGAGGGGCATGGCCTCGCCGAGCGGACCCAGGTCTGCGTGCTTCCATAAGTCTCGGACGGTCCATTTCCCCGACAGATGAAGGTCGCTGGGCGTTACGGACGTGTCCTGGTCGAAATCCCCACGGTTGAAAATCCCCACTGCCTGAGAGCCGTCGGCAAGCGGCTTTGTCCAGATATCGAGGTTGTCGTGACGCGTGGTGAGTGTCGCCGCCGCGCCGGCGGCGTCTTGATTGATGGCCAGTACTTCGGGGTTTGTCAGCAGCGCGAGCGTCCACGGATCGTTGTCCGGCAGGTTGCCGCCGACCATGAGCGGCGAGGGGAGCAGGGACCAGAGCGACATGAGCGTCACCTGTTCCGCGCGGCTGAAGCGTGTTTGGCGGTCTGGATCGACGCTGCGATTGGCGACCGAGAGATGACCCAGCGGCAGCATGTCGGCGTCGGGCCAGTGTCCTGGTCCCACGGAACCCTTCCATCGCTCGGCGAGCGTGAACTCATGGTCCAGCGTCTCCCATCGATCCCAGAAATCGTTCGACACGCGCCAGAGGTTGGCGTGCGATGCGACATGAGCCGCGCTGGCGATCGGCGTCTCCCCCGGCGAAAGGCTGTAAACGATGGCGCGCCCGCATTTCTCAATCGCGCCGTCAACGGCTTCGATCTCCGCAGTATGATAGGGAAGCGAGGTGTCGTCCATCTTGATATAATCCACACCCCAGGACGCATAGAGCTTGAAGATCGAGTTGTAGTAAGCGCGCCCGGCGGGCGTGTCGCCGCGCACGCCGTACATGTCCGCAAGCCATGGGCAGTTGTCCGTGGTGTTCGCGGCGTCGGCCGCATGGAGCTTCGATCCTTCAATCGGCAGGTTCGCCTTCACGGCGTTGCGTGGGATGCCGCGCATGATATGGATGCCGAACTTCAAGCCCATCGCATGGATCTTCTCGCCCAGCACCTTGAAGCCGGCGCCGTTGGCGGCTGATGGAAACCGCGCGGCGTTCGGGATCAGACGGCCAAAAGCGTCCATATCGAGCGCTTCGCCTTCATGCCCATTCAGCGGCTGCTTGGCGGCGTCCGGTTCGTACCACCGGTAATCCACCACGACGTATTCCCAGCCGAACGGCTGCATTTCCTTCGCCAGATAGCCCGCGTTCGCCAGCACCTCAGCTTCGGCGACGCTCTGGCCGAAGCAATCGTAACTGTTCCATCCCATGGGCGGCGTCAGCGCAAGCGATTTGCCAGCGACGATCCGAATGGTTTGCTCATCGCGCCCCTCGGCGTTCGAGGCGCGCACGCGCACTCGGTAGTCGCCGGCTTTTGTAATCGATCCTGTCACTGTTCCCGTTGCGGCATTCAGTGAAAGCCCCTTTGGAAGCCCCGTCGCGGAGTAGGACAGAGGCCGCCGTCCCGTTGCCGCGATCGTCCAGACCAGCGGCGCCCCGGGCTTTGTCCCGAGGACGAACGGCGGACGGATCACCGGCGTCCCCGCAGCGGGGGCCATGGAGATTACAGGGTCGGTCGTTGTGATGGACGCAGTTTTGGGCGCCGTTCCCTGAAACGTAAACTGCGCATCGGCCCAGTCGGCGTGATCGTAGTTGAATGCGTCGCCGCCGGTGGTGACGCACAGGACAATTTGCTTTTGACCCGCGATATCGATATCAGCCTTTACGGGCGGCTGACCTTTGCGGCGAACGCCGCTGCGCCACAGGATCTTGCGCCCATCGCCAAGCACCTGAAACTCCACGCTTCCGATATCGTTCGCGATCTCATCGTCCACGCCCACGCTCGCCGTGAATTTCGTGGCTCCATTCACGTCCACCGTCAGCAGTCCGGGCGCATGTGTTCCAAAGCCATGGTCGAAGACCTGTCCGGCGAGTGTGATAGGCTTGCTGTCCACCGTCTTATCCGCCTGTGGATTTCCATAGCCTTGAGTCGCCTTGGTAAGGTCCAGCGACGACAGCCAGACGGTATCCGCGTTGGCGCATCCGAGGGTAAGGAAAACGAGGAGAACGGTGCATAAGAGTGGCGATGATTTCATAGTTGATTTCCTGCGATACGACTTGATAATTCTACTCGGACGTGCTACGATGCGCAATGCACCCCAATGGAAAATTATTGCACCAGCCTCCAATCCCTTTTCGAAATGCCGGAGTCCATATTGCCGGAGCGGGGCAGGATCACCCGTTTCATGAGGATCAGTTTTGGGAGGTCATGTATCTTCGCGGCGGACATATCGTCTGTCAGCAGGGGACGGAGCGTTTCGCGATGCATCCCGGCATGGTGATTATCCATCCGCCGCGCATACGACATGCGGACTTTGCGACTACTGCCTATCTTACCTATTATCTGTGGGTCGATTCCGATACGGCCGCATCCTGGCCGCGACTATGTTACGACGATGAGCATAAGAGTCTGGAGCGGGTCTGCCAGACTGTGCTTCAGGAATGGGGAGCACGGAACTCCGATCGCGAGCAGATGCTGTGCTTGCTCTACGACCAGATGAATCTGTTGCTGTCGCGTGAAAATCATGAGACGGCGTCTTCGGGCCAAGCGATCGTGGCGGCGGCGGAGCAGATCATGGAAACGCATTACCGAGAGAAGCTGACAGTGGGGGAGATTGCGCGTCGGATCGGCGCATCGCCGTCCTCCCTGCACGCGCACTTCGCGCGCCTGCGCGGGCAGACGCCCATGGACCGTCTGGCGAAAATCCGTCTTCGGCGCGCCCTCGCCCAGCTGCACCACACGACGCTCACCCTGGATTCGATCGCCAGTCTGTGCGGTTACCATTCGGCGAGCCATCTCAGCCGGCGTGTCAAGGCGGTGACTGGGGAAAGCCCCGGCCGCCTGCGTGTGCGCGTTTGACCTCAATCGTGGGTATATGATCCTATCGACGGATGGAGGATCGCCCATGGGTTTTGACCAATATCATGAACCGGCCAATGAATTGTCGGACGAAGTACGTACGTTCGCGCGTATGATCGCATCGCTTGGAGAAGAAGCGGAAGCGATCAACTGGTACGAGCAGAGGATTTCCGTGGAGAAAGACAAAGACGCCGCCGCTATCATGCAAAATGCGCAGTTAGAAGAGTTCAAGCACTTCGGAATGGACCTTGAGTTTTTGCTGCGCCGCAAGCCGCAATGGCGTGAGACCCTGCAAGGTATCCTGTTTAAGGACGGTGATATCGTCGATAACGGCGAGAACGCGGAAGAAAATATCGATAAGTAATTGCCCTCTCATCACAAGTAGTCCGCCGGGATATTTTATCCCGGCGTTTTTTATGCGCGCGTCGCCCCATTCCGTTTCGCACTCCATTTTCCTCGCACATCTGCCGATATATAGACCGTAAGTCAAAATTTTGACGCTGTCTTTCCTGGTGTTTATGGGAGAGGTCGGCCGACAGGCGGTCTCATGCGGCGGATACAGTTTGGAGATATGATTGCGCCAGGCGGCGTGATGCGGAAATATTGGTGGGGGCTGCCCTGCCTGGTCTTCTTGGCGTCCGGGTCGGTCGCGGCGGGCCTCTGGCTGGTCGTCGCGCATCAAAACCGTATCCGGTTCGCGGATGACAACCAGCGCACGGTTGTCAGCGCGCAGCGTGAGATTGCAACTCGACTTCAGGCGCGTTTGCGGAATTTTTCCGCATTTGCGGCGCGCTGGGAGCAATGGGGTGAACCGACGTCCGCCGAGTGGCGGTTCGACGCGCGACTGTATGAAAACAACTATCCCGAGTGCCGCTCGATTGTACTGACGGATCGCGATGCGCGGGTGCGACAATCCTTAGAGCAGTCACCTGGCAGCGACCCTACTCGAACGCCAGGGCGGGTTCTCTTTTCCCATCTGACAACGTCGGAGCGGAGCGACCTCTTGACGGCGACAAATTTGGGAACGCCGATCGTCCTGCCTTGTCGCGAGCATGGACTCGATCACCCATCGCTGCAAGTGGTTCTGCCGCTGTCGCATCAGAGACGGTTCGAAGGGTACTTTGTCGCCTGCTTCGACACCAATCTTGAAATCCAGTCCGTTTCTCAGCATCTGGCCCCTGGCTGCGATCTTGCCGTGTACGCCGGAAATGAGGAGATTTTTCATCGTGGGGAGCGCGCGCCGACCCGCGCACAGGCGGAGTGGATGCAGGAGGCGACGGCTCCGTACGGCGGCCAGATCCTGCGGACGCGTCTCTGGCCGAGCGCGAGCAGGGCCGACGCGGTGACGAGCAGTTATGCGCCGCTGGCGTTTGCTGCGGGAGCCGGGGTCTCCCTTCTGCTGGCGTGGCTGGCCGCGCTGGCGCTTGCGAACCGGCGCCGCGCCGACGAAAGCACGCAGACCAATCGAGAGCTTCAGCAGCAGATCGCCGAAAGGCTGCTTGCCGAGGAAGAGCTTCAGCGCATCACCGCCGAAACGGAAGTGATCTTTGCATCCATTCCGTCACTTCTGATTGGGGTGGATTCCGATGGCGTTGTCACCACGTGGAACGCCACGGCCTGTCGCACCTTTGGGATCGTCTCCGCAGACGCCCTGGGAGAGCCGCTGGAGCGCTGCGGCGTATCGTGGCGCTGGGAGCAGATCGCGGAAGCGGTGAGCAAGTGCCGCGAGATTGGCGAGACATGCTCTCTCGAACATGTCCACTTCAAGCGTGTCGATGGAAGTGAAGGCGTCCTTCAACTCCGAATTACGCCGATCCAGTTTCCGGGAGGCGGATCGCATGATGGGCTGCTGATCCTGGGAACGGATATCACCGAACAGCAGATTTTAGAGACCCAGCTGGCGCAGTCCCAGAAATTGGAGTCCATCGGGCAGTTGGCGGCGGGCATCGCCCATGAGATCAATACGCCGATCCAATACGTGGGAGACAATACTCGGTTTCTGGGCGATGCGTTCCGGGATCTCAAAGGGATGGTCGATTGCTACGAGCAGCTGCTCGATATCGCTGAGACCGCCGGCGCGCCAGCCGCGCGGCTGGAGCAGGCGAAGAAAGCGCTCGCCGACGCCGACGCTCCTTATCTGATGATGGAAATTCCGACGGCGATCGCGCAGTCTCTCGAAGGCGTGGAGCGTGTCGCCCATCTGGTGCGCGCCATGAAGGATTTCTCGCATCCCGGCTCCACGGAGAAAACGCCGGTCGATATCAATCGAACGATCGACAGTACGGTCACGGTCGCCCGCAACGAGTGGAAATATGTCGCCGAAATGACGCTGGATCTCGATCCCGACCTGCCGCTGGTCTCTTGCCTGCCTGGGGAGCTGAACCAGGTCATTCTGAATATGGTTGTTAATGCGGCGCACGCCATTGGCGATGTGGTCGGGTCCAATGGAGACAAGGGCGAAATTCGAATCCGCACGATACGGGACGGCGACTGGGTGGAAATCCGGATCGCGGATACGGGGAGTGGTATGAGTGAAGAAGTCAAGAACCGGGTATTCGATCCGTTCTTTACGACCAAGGAAGTCGGGCGGGGCACCGGACAAGGGCTGTCCATCTCCCGAGCGGTCATTATCGAGCGCCACGGCGGAACGATCAACGTGGAGACGGCGCTAGGCGAGGGAACGGCTTTTTCCATCCGTCTTCCGATCGGCGACAGTCAGAATCATCAATCGGAGGCGGCATGAAACGCGAAATTTTATTTGTGGACGATGAGCCCAATGTGCTCCAGGGATTGCAGCGGATGCTGCGCCCATTGCGCGATGTGTGGAGCGTTCAGTTTGCTGAGGGTGGCGCCGCCGCTCTGAAGATGATGGCGGAACACCGCTTCGATGTGGTTGTCTCCGACATGCGTATGCCCGGTATGAGCGGTTCGCAGCTGCTCAGCGCCGTCCGCGACCGGCATCCGGAGGTCATTCGGATCATCCTGTCGGGACAGTCCGAGAAAGAATTTATCCTGGAGGCCGTCACCGCCGCCCATCAGTTTCTTTCGAAACCGTGCGAGGCGGAAGTGATCAAGGCGACGATTACGCGGGCTTGTCTGCTGCGCGATGGCGTGAGCAGCCCTGGCGCCCAGGCCGTGGCCTCCAGTCTCAAGTCGCTGCCGGTCAATCCCGTCGTTTACGCCGAACTGTGTGAACAACTGACGTCGGACGGCGCGCCCTTGCAAAAGGTGGGACAGACGGTCGCCGGATGTCTGGGCATGAGCGCCAAGGTGCTTCAACTCGTCAATTCCGCGTTCTTCGGCCTGCCGCGTATTGTTTGCAGCCCCGCCGAAGCCGTCGTCCTGCTGGGAGCCGACACAATGAAATCTCTGACACTGAGCTGTCAGGTCTTCGAGCCTTATGCGGGCGATTCCCAGGAAATGGCCTGGCGTGACGCGCTCTGGGCGAGCAGTCGGGACGGCGCCGCGCGCGCCGAAGCGCGCGCGCAGGCCAAGGGGCTGGACGCGCGCGCCGTACAGGCCGCCGTGACGGCGGAACTGCTCCGCGACTGCGGCAAACTTGTCCTTGCCTCCCAAATGCCGGAGGCGTATGCGCAAGTCCGCGAACGGGCGCCGCTTCTGGGATGGAGCGCCGCCGAGCGGGAAGTCTTCGGCGCCACGCACGGTGAAGTCGGTGGTTACCTACTCGGTCTTTGGGGACTCCCTCCCGCAGTCGTCGATGCGGTGATCGCGCACTCCGCCCAGGACGCCCTGCTTGCGTGCGCGGCGTAAAAAGCTATTCTTCTCGCTCAAAACGCCCAAATTAAGATTAACGGAACTTAGCGACCATGCCTGATAAAGTTTTATTTGTAGACGATGATCCCGCGATCCTGACCGCTTACCAGCGCGCCCTGCACAAGCATGTTCAGGTGGATATTGCGTCGGGCGGCGCCGAAGGTCTGGAAAAAATTAAGACATGCGGCCCGTACAGCGTCGTTGTCACGGATATCCAGATGCCCGTCATGGGAGGGATTGAGTTTCTGACGCGAACCAACGAGATCGCTCCGGACACGGTCCGCATGGTTCTGACCGGCAACGCCGGATTGAAAAGCGTCATGGATGCTCTGGAGCACGGGAGCATCTTCCGCTACCTGACCAAACCCGTCCCTCCGGACAACATGCTCGCATCCCTCGAAGCGGGCGTCAAGCAGTACAATCTACAAGTCGCGGAGCGCGATCTTTTGGAGAAGACGCTTCAGGGCAGCATCAAGGTGATGCTGGATATCCTGTCGACCGTCAATCCGGAAATCTTCGGCCGCGCGCAGGCGCTGAAGGCCAGCATGCGCCAGCTGGCGATCGCTCTGGGGCAGGACCAGCTCTGGCGCTTTGAACTGGGCGCCATGCTGGCGCAGATCGGGATGGTGACGATCCCGCCGACCACGCTTTATAAAGTGCGTAAGGGGCAGGCGCTTGGACCGATCGAGGAAGGGCTCCTGAAACGTTCCCCCGAGATCAGTCATGGCCTGATTGTCAACATCCCCCGCCTGGAGGCGGTCGCGAAGATCGTTTTGTATCAGAACAAGAATTTTGATGGAACTGGGTTTCCGGACAACAAGATTTCAGGGGCAGAGATCCCTCTTGGAGCGCGCATGCTGCGCGTCCTGACGGATCTGGCGGAGCTCGAATCGGGAAGTCTCTCTCAAGCGGGCGCGTACATCATGATGCGTAAGCGCGCGGGATATTACGATCCGAAAATCCTCGACGCCGCCGCCGCCTGCTTCAGCGCCGGCGCCATCGTCCCCACAAGTGCTGTCCAAACACTCACCGTCGCGGTCAAGGATCTGCGCATGGGACAAAAGCTCGCCACGGATGTCGTCTCGGCCGAGGGCGCCAGCCTTGTGTGCGCGGGAACGCGCCTGACGGCTCTGGCGCTGGAGAAGATCCGCAACGCCGCCGAATTGACGGGACTCCAGGGGCCGATCAGTATCGAGCGCGAAGGCCGCTCCTCATCGTAAGAGGCGCGCTTTGACCGCGAAGATCACGCCTCGCCGAAGTCGATAAATTCCCGTGGAACCAGATCCGCGAGGTACAGTCTCGGCTCAGGATTGTAAAACTTCACTCCTGCGGTGTGGGCCTCCCCGGCGCGCACGGTAAGGATCACCGGCCGCGCATCGTGCCGTGCGCCAACGATCCGCGCCTGCTCGATCTCGCTCGACAGATGCACATACTGCCGGTTCATCGGCCGCAGTCCCTCCGATCGAATCGCATCCAAAACGCGCCGCGATGTCCCATGATATAAAATGTCCGGCGGCAGGATCGGCTCATACGAGACCGCCTCCGCGACCGAATGTCCATACCGCGCCCGGATCTTATCCCCAACAATCTCATACCGCTGCTTGTCCGAATCCCGAACGACTTCCCGGATCTGTTCTTCCGTCACCCGCGCCCACCGGCCAAGCGTCCGCATGCCGGCGATCAGATCTGCCAGCAGGACGAAGCCCTCGGGGTCGAGCGTGAGGTGATACTTTTCGGGCCGGTGGCGGAGGACGAGAGAGAGATGCTTGCTGAGCTCTTTTTGTTCTTGATATGTCATATATACACAATGTCGATTTTGGGGTGTGGGTTGGTAAAGAGACGGGCCTACCCCTTCAGCTCATAAAGCGTACAGGGGATCTGCCGCACTCCGACTTCATACTGCATCAAAAGCGACACCAGACGCTCACCCTCCAGCAGACCGACTGGCACCGCGTTCGGGCGCTGGGCTTCCTGGGTGGCGGCGGCGCCAAAGCCGCCGGTGGTGATGACGAGGCCCTGTTCGTGGGTGCCGAGGGAGCCGCGCAGGCTTTGGACGATTGTGGCGCTGAGGTCTTTTTTGTCGCGCACGACGCGCACCAGCATGCCGATACGGACGGACCCGGCGATGACGAGGGTTCCGCGCAGGTCGAGATGCTCCTCGGAAAGGCGCTTGTCGAGGGCGACGTTTTCGAAGCCCATCTCCACGAGCAGCGCGGCGATGAGGTTTTCGAAGTCCGGGCGCGGCATCTCGTCGAGCTTTGTCTGCAATTGCTGTGAAATCAGCAAATTGTGCTCGGTGATCTGGGATTGCAGCCCCGCGCCTTCCCAGGCGCTCAGGCCCACCATGCCGCGGCCGTGCTTGCTGAAGCGCGGCGGGTCGCCCTGCAAGTGCTGTCGGTCGATTTCGGTAAGGATCTGCGCGTACATCGTCGCTTCGGGAGTTTGGTCCTGCGTGTTGATCAGGCCCAAGCGCCTTGCTTCAGCGGTGATGGTCTGATAGTGCATGGCTGTTTTGCCGGGCGACTGCTCCAAAACTTTTTCGGCGGCGTCGGTGAAGGCGAGAAACGGAGACGGCGGCGTCGATTCAGTGTCGTCCAGGTCGTCATCTCCGAAAATCGAATCTTCGATGATTGGCTTGCGGCGCGTGGCGCGCCGGGTCTGCGGCGTCTTGCCGACATCGGCGAGGTATAGCACGGGCGCCACCGTTTGGGCTGTTTCCGTCCGCGCGCTCTCGTGCGAATACTCCGGCAGGTCCCACTTGCGCAGCGCAAAAATCCCGCGTCCGGTGCGCTGGAACCGCGATGTCTGCGGGTTCTTCTTGATATCCACGGCAATGCGCGCATGCAGGGTCTGATCCGGGGTCTTGCCCGGACTGTCCCAGAGATTCGCCGCCACCACGCGGCGATGGATCTCAAAAATATGCAGCGGTTCACCCGATTCGCCGAGCACCTGCTCCACGGCGTCCAATACTTTCACGTTCGGTCCGTTCTCCCTAATCTACCGCCAAAGTTCAACTTGCGAATCCAGCCAGCGCTCTCCCTACAGCCGCCTGTATGACCCACCCCGGCGCTTCGCGCCACCCCTCCCTTGAAGCAGGGAAGGGTTGGAAAGAGATTCTCGGACGAAAGTCGCTCTCGATAACAAAATCCTAATTACCCGTCCCTGCTTCAAGGGAGGGGTCGGCCGAAGGCCGGGGGTGGGTCATACAGGGTGAGGCGCCCGTAGCAACGGCTTGGATAGAACGGGCCGTTCCTAATCTACCGCCAAAATCAAACACTTCAAATACTCGCTCTCGGGGGCGGAGAGCAGCACGGGGTGGTCGGCCGGCTGGCCGCGCTGGGCAATCAGACGGAGGCTGCGGCCGGCGTCGGCGGCGGAGCTTTCCACGATCTCGCGGAATTCCGCCGTGCTCAGGTGATGCGAGCAGGAGCAGGTGACCAGAACCCCGTTGGGGCGCAGGCAGTGCAGCGCGGTGCGGTTGATCTCGTTGTAGCCCCGAATGGCGCCGTCGCGGCTGGCGCGGTTCTTGGTGAAGGCGGGCGGGTCCAGTACGATCATGTCAAACTTATCGGCGAACCGATCGCGGGCTCGCAAATAATCGAACACGTTCTCCGCAACGATCTCGTGTGGAACGTCGAGACCATTGCGCTCCCACTGCTGGGCGTTCACGGCGTTAAATGGAACGCTGCTTTCGACATCGATCACGCTTTTTGCGCCGAGACGAGCGGCGCGCAGGCTGAACAGGCCGGTGTAAGAGAAGCAGTTGAGGACCGTGCGGCCGACGGCTTCGCGGGCGGCGGCGCGCTGGTTGTCGATCTGATCGAGGAAGAGTCCGGTCTTGCCGCCGGTCTTGATGTCCGCAAGTAGGATGGAGCCGTCATGCTCGAACTCGACGATGTCTGGAGGCGCTTCGCCCCAGATCACGCCGGTCTGCATTTCCAGGCCTTCGAGTTTTCGCACGTTGCTGTCCGAACGCTCGTAGACGCCGCGCACGCCGGTAATCTCGGCGATGGCGGTGACGAGCGCTTCGCGCCAGGGCTCCAGGCCCAGGGCGAGGAACTGCGCGACGGCGTAGTCTTTGTAAATATCCACGACCAG
Source organism: Capsulimonas sp. (assembly GCF_039929585.1). Taxonomy (NCBI): domain Bacteria; kingdom Bacillati; phylum Armatimonadota; class Armatimonadia; order Capsulimonadales; family Capsulimonadaceae; genus Capsulimonas; species Capsulimonas sp. The sequence continues at coordinate 6,765 of NZ_JBDSQY010000258.1, read as the reverse complement.
GCCGGGAATGCCGTCGGACTCGCCATGGATCAATCGATAGGCGGGGGGGGCGCCGCCGTCGGCGGCGTAGCGTGCGGCCCGGTAATCGAACGCGGCTTGAACCCGGGCGCGCCAGAAGGCGTCATCGACCGGAACGTTCTTGCGCGTCAAATATCGAACGGCGATCTTGCTCTGGCTATTGAGATAGCCCACACCGAGCGTCTTTCCGCGCGCGTCCAGAACGCGCACCAGACCGCCGTTGGTGAAGCCCGCTCCTGGGCCGGCGCCGACTTCATTATCGTAGATCCAGGGGTGGGTGAGACGGTCCGGCCGCTGGGGTTTCAACTTGATCGTGGGAATTGCCATTTGCCTATTGTACCTGATCGGGCGACGCCTTCCCGGAATCGGAGAGACGAGCGCTGGATGGTTTCCCGGAATCGGGGAGAAGCACGCCGGACGGCTTCCACGCGCGGTGATCCAGCGCGTAGATCAGCATGGGACGCAGATCGCCGTAGCGCAGGCCGGCGGCGTACTCGGCCCACAGTGAGCGCGGACGCAGCGTCAGGCCCGCCTTCTCCATCACGCGCCGCGATCCGATGTTGCCGGTGAAGCATTCGCCGTAGATCTGGGTGATCCCGAGCGTCCCAAACGCGTAGTCCACCAGCGCCTTCGCGGTCTCCGTGCCGTAGCCCTGGCCCCAGTACGATTTGCCCAGTGTCCAGCCGACGCGTGCGCCCTGCCGCCGTATTCCCGTCGCGCCCAGGACACAGGTGCCGATCAGCGCGCCGTCCTCGCGCCGGATCAGCGCCAGCCCAAAGAACGTCCGCACCGCCTGCGCCGCATGCTCGATCGAGACCTGGACAAATCGGCGCGTATAGCGCTCCGTACCCTGGCCGGGCAGCATATAGCGCTGGACATCCGAATCGGCGTGAAGGCGGTGGACCGCCTCCCAGTCCTCCAGGCGCAGATCGCGCAGCAGCAGTCGCGGGGTCGTGAGAGTGAACATTTGAACATTCATTGTCGCATAAAATCTCGGTAAGTACAAGCATTCGTCCTCGGGTATACTTTACCCAGACTGTCTATCACCATGAGTATCAAATTGACCCGCGCCCAGGTGGCGCAAATGCTGCAAATCACGCCCAAAACCCTCGCTCAGTGGGAGAAATCGGGACGGATTCCCATGGCCGAACGGGACTGGCGCGGCTGGCGTCTTTACGACGAGGAAGCTGTCGCGCGCATCCGGCAGGTGCTGGGGAATGCGCCGCTCGAAAGCGCTCGGAGCGCCGAGCCGGCGCCGGAGGTGCGCATCAGCGCGCGCAATCAATTGCACGGGGTGGTGAAATCGATCGACGGCGACGGTGTGTTATGTGAGGTGACGATCGAATTGCCGGGCGGTCAGGAGATCGTCTCGGTGATCACGCGTTCGTCCGTGGAGCGTCTGGGCCTGAATGTCGGGGTAACAGCGTTTGCATTGATCAAATCGACGGAGGTGCTTCTTGCGCGTTAAGTATGTCGGTATGGCGGCGATACTGGGGCTGCTCTTGGCGGCGGGCGCCGCGCGGGCGCAGGATTTGCATGTCGCAGCGGCGGCGAACCTGCAGAAAGTGTTTACCCAGGCGATCATCCCGGCGTTCGAAAAGCAGCAAAAGACCAAGGTCGTGGTCACGTTCGGGTCGACCAAGCTGCTGGCGAAGCAAGTCGAGCAGGGCCTTCCCGCCGACGTCTTCGTCTCTGCGGATACCTCGACCGTCGATTCGCTTGTGAAAAGCGGGGTGCTGGTCGCAGGCACGCAGGCGACCTACGCCGTCGGTCGCCTCGTGATCTGGTCCCGCGCGGACGCGCCGAACCATCCCACGAAGATCCAGGATCTCAGCGATCCGAAGTACGCCAAGATCGCCATCGCCAATCCTGACCTCGCACCCTACGGCGCGGCGGCGAAACTCTCTTTGACCAATACTTACACGACGGTCACGGGCCGTCTGGTGCAGGCGGAGAACATTGGACAGGCATTACAATACGCCCAAAGCGGCAACGCCGACGTCGCGCTGACGGCCCTTTCGCTGGTGATCGACGATAAGAAGAACCCTTACGTCATTGTTCCCGACTGGCTGCACTCACCCATCGCTCAGAGCGCGGCGCTGGTGAAGAAAAACAATATCCATCCAAAAGCGCGCGCCTTTCTGGCGTTTTTGGTGTCGCCGGCGGCGAAGCCGATTTGGAAGAAGTATGGGTATCTGACGCCGAGTGTGGTGAAGGTGAAGAAGTAATTACGACGCAGCGTCATGAAAAAGTCGGACGTGCGATACGAGTAGCGTCGCGTAAGCATTATGAACACGACCAGTGTTAAATTTCGAAGGCCAAAGAAGCCGGCGGTTGAAACCGCGCCTGCAAGAGCGCAGAAACCCGCCTGCGCGGGTTACATATTTGATGACGGGCATATTAATGATACCGTTAAGGACGATGTAGTCCACGCAGGTGGACTTCTGCGCAATTGCAGGCGCGGTTTCAACCGCCGGCTTCTTTCCGCCTGGAAGACTACCAATTCCATTCACAATCGCGGGGCGTACTAATGGACTGGTCCCCCTTCTGGCTCTCCCTACGCGTCGCCGGCCTCGCCACGATCTTCACCATCCTGCTCGGCTCCCTCATCGCCTGGCCGCTCGCTCGCGCCCGGTTCTGGGGACGGGAGCTCGCCATCGGCGTGGTGAACCTGCCGCTGGTGCTGCCGCCGACGGTGCTGGGGTATGCGCTGCTGGTCGGTTTAGGGCGCCGGAGTGCGTTGGGGGGATGGTATGAGCATCTGACAGGGCATTCGCTGGTGTTCACCTGGGAAGGGGCGGCGGTGGCGGCGTGCATCGCGAGCCTGCCGCTGTTTGTCAGTCAGGCGCGCGTGGCGCTGGCGGCGGTGGAGGCGGACGTCGTCGGCGCGGCGCGCACCGACGGCGCGTCGGGATGGCCGCTGGTCCGGTTTATCTTCATCCCTCTTGCCTGGCCCGGCTTCCTCGCCGGAACAACCCTTGCCTTCGCCCGCGCACTCGGCGACTTCGGCGCCACGCTGATGGTGGCGGGAGACACGCCGGGTGTCACCCAGACGATGCCGCTCGCCATCTACGACGCCGTTCTCGTGGGGGATGACGCGAAGGTGAAGGCGTTCGTGCTGCTGAGTACGGGATTGTGTTTAGGGGTCAGCCTGCTGGCGGCGCGGCTGGGGCGGAATTAAGCCCTCACCCTCGTTCCCTCTCCCGGAGGAGAGGGATGTCCAAGGGGCGAAGCCAAAACGTGGTTCTCGTAACCCTGAGACGAAAAACAATCGGCCCAAACGAATTGAGCGCCTAGTGCGCAGCAACGTTTGGGCCTTGATCTTTGGACATCCCTCTCCTCCGGGAGAGGGAACGAAGGTGAGGGCCGATCACCACTCAAAATCCACCGCATTCAGAAATGCGCGGGCGATCGCCATATGTCCCATCTTGTTTGGGTGGACACGGTCCCAGCAGATGGTGGCGGAGTAGATGTGGCTGAGGATGCTGTCAAAGGCCGCCTGGGTGTCCACGAGGACACTGTCGTGGGTGAGGGCGAGGCGCTTGACGACTTCGCCGTAACGGTCCATCTGGGCGCGCATGGCGTCGTCGCGGTTGGCCTCGATGTAAAAAGGCGTCATCAGAATCACGACGGCGCCGGACGATTTGGTCCGGGCGATCAGATCGTTGAGGGTGGCCTCGTACTCTTCGATGTAAACATGGGAGTCGACCTGCTTGGGCGAATCGAACTGACGCCAGACATCGTTGGTCCCGATCATAATCGAGACGAAGTCCGGCTGGAGGTCGATCACGTCGGCCTGCCAGCGGCGCTTGAGGTCGCGGACGGTATTGCCGCTCGTGCCCTTATTGATGATTCGGATCGGATGGTAGGGATAGGTGGCGCCAAGAAGCGCGTCGACCAGGGCGACATATCCATGTCCCAGCGCATCGCCGTTGCCTTCGCCCGCCGGCTGCGCGCGGCCCGCGTCCGTGATGGAGTCGCCGATCATGACCAGTGTGCTGTTCTTCGTCAAACGCATCGTGTTGTTGCTCTCGCTTTGCATATTGGCAAGGCGCTCGCCTGCTCCCTTGCTTTGATTTCAAGATTCGACGCGCGCCCGCGAATTCCTGCTTAATACGAGATTACAACTGTCCCACAGCCGCCCAATATGGGCTTCGTCTTAACAATCAGCACTCATGCTTGGATCGTTTGCCCGGCATTCACGGCAGGATCGGCACAGTTTTCGATTGACAAAGTGAGCGGCGGCGACGGCGAATCCTCCCATGACCACTCCGACGACACCGGCCGTTTCGAAACGCCGCTCTTCCAGGATTCGCCCCATGACCAGGGCTGTCAGTCCTAGGGACAGGATAAGCAGAGCGCGCCGCTTTCGGTGCTCTCGGTAACCCAGACACAGACTACTCGAACCCAGCAAGGCCGACAAACCGAGCATCGCCCATTCCAGGCGGTTATCCGCGAAAAAATCGCGCGCCAGCAGCGGGAGCAGGGTGATGACGATCGGCATAAGCGCGCAATGAACCGCGCAGGCGAGGGACGCCGTCGCCCCGGCTTTGTCTAAATCGATCCGTAACAAAGACGACTTGATTGTCGCTTTCTCAATCATCGCGTTACTCCACCTCGAACTCGAATTTGAACAGCTGTGTGCTGTGGATGGGGACGCCGTTTTGCAGCGCGGGCTTCCAGCGCCATCGCTTGAGGGCGCTGAGCACTCGTTTATCGATCTCCGCGTTGCCGGACGACGTGCGCAGGGTCGGCGTGAAGCTGCCGTCGGGCTCGATCTCCACCCGCACGCGAACGAAGGACTTGAACGTATCCTGTTTCAACTCATCGGGGATCTCCGGCTTATCTTGATTGGTCGGCTCGGCGTCCTTGGTTGGGCCTGCCGGGGGCGCTGGCTTGGGCGGGTCCGGTTTCGGCGGATCCGGCTGTGGCGTGGGCTTGGTCGGGACAGGTTTGGGCGGCTCGGGCTGAGGCGGCGTTGGCGCGGGCGTTGGGGTAACCGGCGGCTCGGTATGGGCGTTTCCTGCGTTTTGATTGTGCAGGGGAACCCCAATATTGGCGCTGCCGCCCGCGAGCGCCGTGTGATCCCGCGGGGTGGACACCGTCCGGTCCGGACGCGCCGTTAGCACGCGATTGTGCGCGGCAGGGGGCGGCGCATGATGCGTCGGCTGCTGCGTGGGATGAGGCGTCACGACGGGCGGCGGAGTGTGCGTCACATGGACAGGCGGCGGCGATATGCGCGCGATCGGTTTCGGCGGCGTTCGCTTGGGAGGAACGATTGCGGGCTTCGGTGGTTTGGGACGCGGCGCCATTGGCTTTGGCGGGGCGACGAGCGCGATCTCCACAACACTGGGCGCGGATATGGCGTGCGGAAGGATACGCGCCGCCTGCCACCAGACCAGGCCATTGATGGCGACCGACGCCGCGACGGCCCAGCCGAGCCGCCGGGCCGACCGGTCTTCCGCAAGACCCTCGGACACAGTCCGCTCCCGAGTCGGCGGTTCCAGCGTGCTAGGAGCCATGGCCTGCCTCCGGATCGGTTGCGATGGAGAAGCGGCTGATACCGACCTTGCGCGCCTGATCGATGCAGCCGACGACGAGGCCGTGCGGAACGGTGAGGTCGGCGTTGATCACGACGGATGCTGTATTCAGATCCGCCTGCGGGCCGGCCTTCGCCAGCAGAGCCGCGCCGAGCTGGGACATCGCCACGGGCGTCTTGTTGAGATAGACTTGCTTGTTCTTATCGATCGTCACCGTCAGATCGTTCGCCTGCTGCTTGCTTGCGCTCGTCGCTTTCGGCAGGTTCACGGGCAGTCCGTTCAGGCGTGTGAGCGCGAGCGACGAGAGCATAAAGAAGACCAGCAGAAAGAAGATCGTGTCGATCATCGGGATGATCTCGATCTTGGTGCGCTTAAGCTCGCGGCGTCGCTTGAATTCCATGGGTGTCCTCTTTCATGGGAGCGTCGCCGTTCAGGCCCACGTGTTCGGCGTGTGATTGATGGCGCCGCTCGACCAGAACGTTGATCAGCTTGGTCGCCGCCTGTTCCGTCTCGGCGGTCACCGTTCGCAGGCGCGCAGCGAAGTAGTTATAAGCGACGAAGCAGACGACGGCGATGACCAAACCCGTCGCCGTCGCGTACAGCGCCTCGCTGACGCCGCCCAGCACCGCGTCGCTGCTGCCGCTATGCTGCTGCGCCGCGATGGCGTTGAATGCGCCGATCATGCCGAGGATCGTCCCCAGCAGGCCCATCAAGGGCGCGATCGTCGTCGCCGTGTCCAGCACCGGCAGAAACCGTTCGAGACGGATAAAGTAATCCTGACCGGTCTCCTCCACCACACGCTCCACTTCCCGCACCGGCTGATGCGCGTGCTTTAGCACGACGGTGAGACACGCCGCCACCGGCCCGCGCCTGCCCTCGCAGGCTTGCAGCGCTTCCGTATCCTTGCCCGCGCGGCAGAGCGACATCGTTTTGTCGAGAAGTCCCGGCGCCGTGTCGCCAAACTGGCTGAACGCCGCGATCCGCTCGCCGATCACCGCCAGAGCGGCGATGGAGAGCAGCAGCAGCGGAACCATGATGAACCCGCCCGCGTGAATAAAGTGTAGTATTTTGTCCATGATATTGCTTTCTTGAAGATGGCCGGCAGGCCCTCTCGTTATCTATCCTTGGCCTGCTCGTGGCCCGACCCTGAGTGACCTACCCCGGCGCTTCGCGCCACCCCTCCCTTGAAGCAGGGAAGGGTTGGAAA
>NZ_JBDSQY010000257.1:0-9943 GCF_039929585.1 Capsulimonas sp. | reverse complement strand
CCACGCACTCAAAGCGCGCCCGGATGGCGTTTTGGTCAATCATGCAGCTATATTCGACACCGAAAGCGGAAAAGACTCCCGCATTTCAGGATTAACAAGATTCACTTATATTGGACCAAGTCCTAAGAGCTTCATCCCCAGCTTTCCCCAATCTAAGTAATACGCGTAACAGAAAAAAATCAGGACTGGTCCGTTGATCTTCGCTGCGATCTTGTCGATCCCGCGCGTGAGCAGCTCAGTATCGCCCGTCAATGTGAGCTGCTGGGACTGAGCCGCGCCGCCTTCGATTATGAAGTGCGTCCCGAGATTTTTAATACGGATCAGGGAATCCCGTTCACGAGCCTGGATTTCACGGGCCGCTTGCAGTCGGCCAACGTGACGATCTGCATGGATGGTCGCGGCTGAGCTCTGGACAATATTTTCGTTGAGCGTCTGTGGCGCACCATGAAGTATGAGGAGGTCTACCTCAAAGAATACGAGAATGCGCGCGTGGCGACACAAAATCTACGTGACTATTTTCTCTTCTACAATGAAGAGCGCTTACCCCAATCGCTGGGGTATCGGACGCCAGCGGAGGTTTACCAAGAAGCCTTTTCAGACGCAAACAGGTAGACATAAAAATCACCTTAAATAAGACGCTTTGCTGTCTTGACAATGGGGGCTACTATATTGTCAGTGAAACGGCGCGGCGCAGTTTGCGTCGCGCACGTTCGACGAGATTCGGGGACAGGGAACAGCACAATGACAGGCGGTTAGCATGGCGCTTGTTCTCTCTGTACAAGAAGACGGTAGTTTTATACGTCAGACGAGACACTCAGTATCGTCGCTGTCGGCGCTTTTTGCTTTCGATTGCGCCTGCACGTAGTAGCACACCCCATAAGCCACGGACAGCGCCAATATCAGCGCGGCGACCCCGATGAGGGTCGCCGCAGACTGCGTCTTCAAATCCATCGTCACGACTTTTTGGCCTACGCCAATCAGGGCCACCTCAATCACCGCCGTCATGGGCGATGTGCGGCCGGGCATGTTGAGCAGAACCAGCTTGATCAGCTTCAGCCCCATCAGTACGATCAAAAACTCCCCAAACATATGAAACAGCGTGTCAGGCTTGATCACAAGAATAGGCGGTTTGGTGAGCGTTTCGCCGAAAATGAAGATCAGGTCGATCGTTCCCAAGATCACGCCCGCCAGCAGCATAAACGCCAGCACCCAGAGCAGAACGATCTCCGTTTTTTCGATGATGTGTTTCATAATTGACGTCATTATAGCGCAAGTCGTCTGGTGAACTGATGGAGTACAATGGAAACATCGGTCAATGTTGTGTCGGCGAACAGGAAAAGATTATGCGAAAAGACGATCGCCGGTCAAATCGGATAAAAGCAATTGCAGCCTGGGCGTTCGTCATCATTATGCCGATCGTCTTTCTGACCGCCAAGCCTGATCCTGTAGTCGTGCCGACCATAGACAACGCCACATTCCTGCGCGGCCGTCACGTATTTCGAGCCAACGTCTGCAGGGCCTGCCACTACCTGAAAGGCGCGGACCCGGTCGCTGACGCAAACCCCCGATATCGTCCCGAATATCTTTACGGACCCGATTTGACCCATGAAGGCAGCCGAAACCCGGAAATCGGCTGGCAGAAGCTCAACCTGACGAAGCATGACATGCTATTTCCAAACGGAAGTATGGGCGACCAATCTGGATTAATGACAAAGGCTGAGATCAACGATCTGGCGGCTTATATGGCGTCTCGCAAGTAGTATTGATCTCTGGAGTTGTTCGAAAGATAGGTCTAATGGCCCATGCCATGCTGTTCTTCTTCCTGTATACTTATCACTATCGCCTTCCGGTTCTTGCACGGGACCATCAGGATACTGTTCGCCCGTTAGGTTCTGGCAAGGATCGAGTTGTCACAGCAGGCGGAGGAGAAGTATGGATACCCCACAACTACAGCAGGACAGCGCGGCTTGGCGCTTTTTCGTGCAAGCCTCATTTTTGATTTCTCTTGGACTGATGAGCGTCGGTATTTGGGAACTGCCCGTCAACATCTGGATTCGCGGATTCCTCGGCATGGGCCTCTTCTTCACAGTCAGCTCCACCATCGTTTTGACGAAATCGATGCGGGATGAGCACGAGGCGCAGAAGTTGATCAAACGGCTTACGAACGCCAAAACGGAGAAAATGCTTCAGGAGTACGACATCAAGCCGTAGCGCGACTTGAGGACTTTCGTCATTCGTGCGACAGTGAATGGACGGGTGGCGTAATATGGCAATTTCGAAACCGTCCCGCTGGCTACCCAGAGCAGTCGGGCTGTTAATACTTTTCCTGGCGATCTTTTTGACGCCCGCAGTTGTCATGTCCGCTCACGATATGCCGATACGTGCGCGAGTGAGCAACGCGCCCGCGATCTGGCGAACTCGTTTGCAGGCGGTGATGGGAAAGAAACGGCCGGATGTGATTACTTTGCTTAACAAGCGTTATGGCGCCGAATACTCTCTGGGTGATACGTCTCGCGATTTGTACCCAGGCCCAAAACGGATGACGAAGTCGGATTACATTCGAATGTCTCTTGGAAGCACCATAGCTCCTCCGTTTGTTTGGAGCGAGACCGTGGGCTTGACCTACGATCGACAAGGGCGGCTGGTTGCTTATTCCGTGGGCGTCAGCTCCGGAATGTGAAGCGGTGACAGCGAAGGCTCAAGCGCGGGGGCCGCGCCGTCATCGGCTATCTGGTGTAATTCTGCTGGTATTTTTAACAGGATCGAACGGCGCATTTATCCCCTGTATGCGCTGTTCGATCTTCAGCGGGCGTTCCATACTTCTCTTGTATCCCAAATCCAGACTTTGCATCCTCCCGTAATCGTCTTTCCCGCGTGAACATGTCACAATGTTCTGGTGGAAAAGAAAATGCCCCAAATGGCTGGCTAGAATGATTTCTTGTGTCAGGCGATTTACGAACAGGATCACGAGATAATCCTCTCCGCGCTGGCGGCCGGCTTGGAGTCTGCTCCTGCGGCGCCGATCCGAACGCCAGCTTGGAAGATGGGCGAGCCCCGTTGAGCGTTGCGGCGTACGGCGACCGCGTGTCCGTCGTCAAGCTGCTGCTCAGCGCCGGCGCGGACCCAACGATTTGAGGCTGGATGGGCATTACGCCGCTCAGCAAGGGGCAGGAGCGAAAACGTTCCGATGGTGCGTCTTGCGGCGCTTTTGGAGGCGGCGAGGTCGCTGCGGCCCTATGATACGATTGTTGTTCGCAACGAGATTTACGCAGTCATACCGAAGGACGGAGAACGAGATTTATGAACGCTGACCAGATCGCGGCGGCGCTGGACCGGACGCTGCCGGATATGCAGGTGCTGGATGACTTATTCCATCGTCTGCGCCGATTGTCGGAGACGGCGGGGAAGTCTGTGGAGGTCGGCGACGACCTCTGGCGCGCCGTGCCTGCGGGAGCGTCGCTGGACATTGTGACCAAGGCGTTTTACAAAGAGTATTTCGAAGGTGTCGGCTTTGCGACCTATAAAATCCTGGTGGCGATCGGCGGACTGCAGCGCAGCGATGTCGGCGCGCATACCGCGAAGTATTGTTTCGCAACGCTGCACTACGATGAGGAAGCGCAATTGATCACGACGGACTTTCACGCCGATTTTCGGTAATCTCATAGAGAACACGAACCAGATCACTCAACGAAGGAGTTTATCATGCGAATACTTGTGATCGGCGCCAGTGGAACGATTGGCGGTCCGGTGGCGGACGCGCTTGCGGAGCGGCATGAGGTGCTGCGAGCCGCGCGGAGCCATGGGGATTATCATGTGGACATTTCGCAGCCGGAATCAATTGTCCAGCTCTTTGAAAGCGTCGGCGAGATCGACGCCCTGGTGAGCGTGACCGGCTCCGCGCGCTTTAAGTCTCTGGAGCAATTGACGGATGAAGACCTCGCATTCAGTCTTGCCAATAAACTCATGGGACAGGTCAATTTGGTTCGCTTCGGCTTGAAATCCCTGCGTGACGACGGCTCCATTACCCTGACCACGGGCGTTCTGGCGAGCGAGCCGATGCCCGGAGCGGCGGCGCTCAGTCTCGTCAACGGCGGCCTGGAAAGCTTTGCTCGCGCCGCCGCGCTGGATCTGCCGCGCGGCGTGCGGATCAACATCGTCAGTCCGCCGTGGGTCTCCGAAACTCTGGTGGCGATGGGGCGCGACGGCGCCGAGGGAATGCCTGCCGCCAAAGTTGCCGCCGCGTATGTCGCGAGCGTGGAGGGGACGGACACCGGCAAGATTATCGACGCCCGGAAGTTCGCATAGAGAGGGAGCAGTACGCACAGAGATGCACATATTCACAATCGTTCAGTTTGTCTCGTTTCTGGCGGCGTCTTTGATCTGCGTCGTTGCGCCTGGTCCGGATAATCTGGGTGTCTTAAGTTTGGGGCTTTCGCGTGGGCGCAAGGCGGGGATCGGATTCGCCGCCGGGTGCGCCCTGGGCGGCCTGACGCACACCACAGGGGCGTCGCTGGGGCTGACGGCGCTGGTGGCGGCGTCCCCGGCGGCGTTTAACGCAATGAAGTTCGCCGGGGCCGCCTATTTGTGTTATCTGGGGGTGAAGGCGCTGCGCAGCAAAGGAGCGTCGCTCGACAGCAAAGAAGCCCCAGAGGGCGATGCGCGGCAGTTTTTGACCCGGGGGTTCGTCAGCAATGCGCTAAACCCCAAGGTCGCGCTGTTCTTTTTGGCCTTCCTGCCGCAGTTCGTGAACCCGCACGGACCCGTGGGGCTGCAAATGCTTCTGCTGGGCGTGTGCTTTGGCGTGATGACGCTCGCCGTCTTTAGCCTCGTTGGCTACTTCTCTGGCGCCATCGGCGCCTGGCTGCGCCGCCGGCCATTTTTCAGCCAGTGGCTCGACCGCGCGACGGGCTGCCTGTTCATCGGCCTCGGGGTGCGGCTGGCGTTAGCGAAGCAGCGGATGTGAACATTTCGAACCCTTGAGCCGGCGCTTCGCGTATGACCTTGTGTTCGTGTGGTGATTTATCGCTGGGAAGGCGCTGCCGCTGACTTGGCGGCGGAGCATGGCTGGGCCGCGTTGCATGAGCATCTGGGCCCGTACCATAATCCTACGCCTATCGCCGCCACCAGAACCACGAGCAGGAGCGCCGCTTTCTTTATGGTGCGCGGATAAGGAATCAGGTCGCCGAATACCGCTAGGAGACCAAACCCTCCGTAGCTCATGAAATGGTCTTTCCACTCGTTCAGAAACGGCTTATGATTGGCGGCGTTGACGACGCCGCCGATCACGATGATGAGCAGCGCCCATGCAGTCAGCATGATGAGACGGACAAAACTCTGGATGCCCGTGTAAAAGACGCCGCGCGTCATCTTCGTCTTTTGTTCTTGTGCGATGTTCATTGTGTATTCGCGAAGTGACCGAAAGAAAATGCAAACCCCTTGCCCGCCCTCATCCGCGGACAGTCCAGCACATGGTAATAACAGTGACAATGCCCCTTGCGTTTGTGACGGTGATGGGCATGACCGTGAGGGTGCGGGAATCGAACCCGCTACGACGGCGCCCGGCCGCCGACCAATGCGGCTTAACCCAGCGGCCGGGTTGTGCTCGCGACTGTCCGATGGATTACCTGCTGCATTTTCTTCCGAGACGCGTGTTATCCGACGAGATCCGTCTTCCAGTTCAGCTCCTGGATGCCGGAGTCGAGCAGCCGATACGCTTTGGAAAGGGCGTCGATGCGCTCCTGCGTTTCCGGCACGCTCACCGTGCTTTTGAACTTTACCTCGGAGCGGCTCGTGCGCGCCTGCGTGACGGACGCGGCTTTTGCGAGGTCGCTGTAGGCTCCCCGGCGCAGCATCAGGACATCGCGCTCGGCGAGCGCGTCGGAGAGGCATCGCGTGTCGTCATAGGGCGTGGCGGAATTCGTTCGGTTGATGCGCTGGATCAGACTTTGCAGTTCGTAGGCGACCCGCTCCATCTCCTCGATCAAATCACGGGGATTCTCGGCGGGTTCGTCGCCCTCCTGCACCTTCGCATTGCCCGAAATGCGAGATTTCAGCTGCTCGAACCGCTTCTGACTGTCCGCCCGAAGGATAAGCGCTTCGGCAATTCTCATGTCGTTTGTACCTCTTGGCGATATTATGACCGAAGACGATGAATATGCCCATAAACAGCGTGATGTGAATTGAGAATTGTGTCACAATATTCGAAAGACAGAGCCGGTTATCCTTGATTGCGAACGAACACTATGATCACTCTTCAAAAAATTGTAAAAACCTATGTGACGGGCGGGATGGACTTGACGGTGGTCAAGGGGGTGTCGTTGCATGTCTCGGAAGGGGAGATGGTGGCGATTATGGGACCGTCGGGGTCGGGGAAGTCGACGATCATGAATATCGTCGGGTGTCTGGACCGGCCGACGTCGGGTTCTTACCAATTGGATGGGGAAGAAGTATCAGGGCTGGATGAGATCCAGCTGGCGTCGATCCGTAATCGTAAGATCGGGTTTGTGTTTCAGCAGTTTAATCTCCTGCCGCGCACGACGGCGCTGCGCAATGTAGAGTTGCCGATGATTTATTCGGGCGCTCGGGGCCGGACGGCGCGGGCGGAGAAGGCGCTGGCGCGGGTCGGCTTGGCGGATCGAATGGACCACCGGCCGAGCCAGCTTTCGGGAGGACAGCAGCAGCGCGTGGCGATCGCACGGGCGCTGGTGAACGAGCCGTCGATCCTGATGGCCGACGAACCGACCGGCGCGCTGGACACCCGAACCGGCGAGGAGATCATGACCCTGTTTCAGGAGATCAACGCTGAGGGGAAGACCGTGGTGCTGGTGACGCACGAAGAAGACATCGCCGAGCATTGCCAGCGGATCATCCGATTGCGCGACGGCGAGATCGTGAGCGATCTTCCCGTAACGGACCGGCGGATCGCGAGCGTGAACGTTTAGTTTTGTTCTGCGAGAAAGGCCTTTGTGTGACGAATTCTCTTTTCAAGGCCGCGTGCGCTGTTTTGGCCTTTCTCTCCTTCGCCTCTCCCGTCTTGAGCCAAACCCCCGCGCCTCCCATCGCCCCGATCAAACCCGTCACGGAGACTTATTTCGGGACGAAAGTTGTCGATCTGTACCGGTGGATGGAGAACCTCAAAGACCCACGGATGGTCGCGTGGTTTCGGGGGCAGTCGGATTACGCTCATTCGGTTTTGAAGCGCATCCCCGGTCGGGATAAGATCCTCGCGCGGATCCAGCATCTGGACGCGGCGGGGGAATCCGTGGAGGATGTGGAGACTGGGGGCGGGCGGTTCTTCTATCTCAAGACGCTGCCGTCATTCAATTCGCCCAAGCTCTTTGTTCGGGAGGGACTGCGCGGGCGGGAGCGGGTTTTGGTGGACCCGGAGCGGCTGACGAAAAAAGGCGTTCACTTTTCCATCGATTACTTTGCGGCGTCGCGCGACGGTAAATATGTCGCCTACGCCATCTCGCCGGGGGGCTCCGAAGACAGTGTGCTGCATGTGATCGATGTGGCGCATAGGCGCAATCTGTTTGAGAATATCGACCGCGCACAGTATGGGGACGTCAACTGGCGCGCGGACGGCCGCTCATTTTACTACGTCCGTCTGCAAACGCTCCCCGTCGGCGCGGACTCGATCGAGCGCTATAAGAAAAGCCGCGTTTATCTGCACAATCTTGGGACGGATCCCGCCAAAGACAGAGTCGTGTTCGGATACGGCGTTTCGCCGCGCGCTCCGATGACGCCCGACGATGATCCCGGCCTGATGACGACGCCTGGCTGCCCGTATCTCTTCGGCGTGGTCGTCCACGGTGTGCTGAACGAGCAGACGATCTATGCGGCGTCGCTTGCGTCAGCTGGCCGCGCGTCGATCCCTTGGCGCAAGATCGTGGACGTGCCCGACGATGTCGTCGGCATGGATGTCCACGGCCATACGCTGTATCTGCTTTCGCATAAAGGCGCGTCACGTTTTCAGATATTGAGCATGGACTTGCACCGTCCAGATGCGCCCCACGCGAAGGTTGTCGTGGCGCCGAGCGGCGCCGTGATTACGGGCCTGGGCTCGGCTCGGGATGCGCTGTATGTCGAGACGCAGGACGGCGGGATTGGGCGCCTGCGCCGTGTCGATTATCGGACCGGACACATAGAGCCGGTTCCGCTGCCGTTCGAGGGCAGCATCAGCGCCCTGGTGACGGACCACGACCAGCCCGGCGCGATCTTCATGGAGACCGGCTGGACACACTCGGCGCTCTGGTATCGCTACGATCCCCACACGCGCCGCGCGACAGATACGGGTCTCAAGCGCCTTTCGCCGATCCGATTCACCAATGTCATCTCGCGGGAAGTGAAGGCGCGAGCATCGGACGGAACGCTGATCCCGCTTTCGATAATCGCTCCCAAGAACATCAAGCTCGACGGTTCGCATCCCGTTTTGATGGAAGGTTATGGCGCATACGGTTCGACGATCGATCCCGCGTTTGATCCGACCACTCTGGCGTGGCTGGAGCGCGGCGGCGTCCTAGCCTACGCGCATGTGCGCGGGGGAGGGGAGTATGGGGAAGACTGGCATCGCGCCGGGATGAAGCATACAAAGGCGAACACATGGCGCGATTTGATCGCCTGCGGGGAATATCTGATCGCCAAGGGTTACACATCCCCGAAGCGCCTCGCCATCGAAGGCGCAAGCGCTGGCGGTATCGCGGTCGGCCGCGCGCTGACCGAGCGCCCCGACTTATTCGGCGCCGTCATCGATCTGGTCGGCGTCTCCAACCCACTTCGCCAAGAGCTTTCTCCCAACGGCCCTCCGAATATCCCCGAGTTCGGATCATTTCGAACGCCGGACGGATTCCAAGACCTGCTCGCAATGGACGCCTACCATCACGTCAAAGACGGCGTCCCATACCCCGCGGTCTTAGTCACGACCGGCATCAATGACCCACGAGTCTCCTCCTGGGAGCCCGCGAAGTTCGCCGCGCGCCTTCAAGCGGCGACGTCCAGCGCCAAACCCATCCTCCTGCGCGTCGACTACGACGCCGGCCACGGCATGGGCTCGACCAAAGCGCAAGCCGACGCCGAACTCGCCGACGAGTACGCATTCCTGCTCCATCAATTCGGGGTAGAGGGATTTTAAATCGGGTTGATACTTTACTTTGCAGCCAGCGCCATGCGGCGTAATTTGGCTTTTGCGCCGCGATGACCCTGGTTTGCCGCACGCTCCAACCAGTAGCGCCCCCAGCGCTGTGAGACCCGAACCCCTTCCCCGTCGAGATAGGAAAGGCCCAAATTCCATTGCGCCTTGGCGTCATTCTGGTGAGCGGCGGATCGATACCACTTCACGGCGCTGGCGTAATTCACATCCACGCCGAGACCTTCGTGGTAACAGAAGCCCAGATCGCGCTGCGCCTCAGAATCACCCTGCCGCGCGGCCGTTAGCAGCCAGTGATGCATACGCTGATAGTCGATCGGCGCTCCATCGCCTTTCCGGTAACTGAACGCCAAATTGAATTGTGCGCCAGTATGTCCGTTCTCTGCGGCCATCTCCCACCATTGGATCGCCGCCGCCATATCCACCGGAACGCCGTATCCGTGTTCGAAGCAGACGCCTAATTGGAACTGCGCTCGCATATGGCCCGCCGTGGCTGCTTCGCGCCAGAGCGCGACAGCGACGGACCAGTCGGTGGGACGGGGGCGAGTTCGTCCGAACGCCAGACGATAACCGAGGCGGAACTGCGCGTCGGCATTCCCTGCCGTCGCGAGATTTTGAAGGTGTTTTGTCGTTTCCATCTTTTGCTTTATCGCCGGAGGAACGCCGCTTGTTAGATGTCGAGTCTCATGTCATTATGAACAAGTGGGGATGGCGTTTGAGGAGCGCATGTGGTAGTCTTCTTGGTAACCACACCAAAGAAAATCAACCACATGCACTTCCATTCTAACGCATCCACCA
>NZ_JBDSQY010000256.1:0-46042 GCF_039929585.1 Capsulimonas sp. | reverse complement strand
GATGCCCATCGGGTGTGATGGCGGAAGAGTAATACAGACGGTCGCTGTGCATGGAGGCCAGCGTGCTCCAGGTTCCGCCCGTATAGCTTCCCTGGAGGTTGGGAGTGAGTTTGTACCAGCCGACGCCGCCTCCGTTCTGAGCCATCACGGTTCCATCGGAGAGCAGCATCATCTGGTTAACGCCGCCCGGGGCGAGATTGCCCACTGAGGTCCAGGTTCCCGCATATGCTGGCGCCGAAAGCGCCAGCGCAGCGACCGTTAGTCCCGCATACAGGCCGGCTGCGGAAATGGCGGGGCGCCAAGAAAACGTACGCGAACACTTTCTCCGAATAAGCCCTGCGGCCTGGCGCTGAAATCTGTCGGTTACTGGCATGTGGATCTCCTTCAAATGTCACGATGTTTTTGCGTCTATCGCCAGAGACAATCCGTAGCGCTGTTCTTCATGAAGAACGGCGCTATGTTCGTCTTGACACTTCGTCATGATTGACGAAACCTGTAAAGTACAATACGGATCTGTAATTTATTAGTAAATTCTAATATTGCATTAATTGCGTTTGGAATTTATTTATCTCTTTTCAAATTCGTAAGTATCATAACAACGTATAATCAAAGAATAATCAAAAATTACATAATTCCCTACAATGAGGCATCCGAATGCACTCCTGTCGCAACCCAGACGTATCCAGAGTGAAAAAACGACGCCAGCGCGTGGACTGGGAACGAAGTCCGCGCGCTGGCGCGGCGCCGCTGAAGCGGATCGCCTATTACTGGCTCCGCTCCATGACGAAGTCCTGGTTTGTCCCAGTGTTGTCGGGGAACTGCTGAAGTGGGACATTGTTGGCGGTATTGCCGCCGGGAATATCCCAGCTCATTCCATCATGCTGGAAATAGAACTTGAACTTGCCGTTCGTTTTCGGCGCGATGCGGACTGTTGAGTTTGCATGGCTGGAGGAATTATAATCCCACAGCACAC
Source organism: Capsulimonas sp. (assembly GCF_039929585.1). NCBI lineage: Bacteria > Bacillati > Armatimonadota > Armatimonadia > Capsulimonadales > Capsulimonadaceae > Capsulimonas > Capsulimonas sp. Next base: position 45,069 of record NZ_JBDSQY010000256.1, on the reverse strand, counting down.
AGGGCGCATTGGCGGCGATAGAGGCATTCTGCACGGCCAATACGCGCGTCGGCGCATTGATACTGAACAGGTCGAACCAGCCATCACCGACACTCGTAAATGTCCACTTGAACCAGGGATTACTCTGGCCGTCGTACTGGATGATCGCGGAGCCATTGGTCGTTCCGGCGCCCTGTACGCAGATGTATTTGCCGGTGGAAACTTGGAGATAGTAATTTCCCCACGGCTGCAAACGAAAGCGCTGGTTTGCCTGGCTGTTCGCCGGCCACTGGTCGAGCATTCCATTGTCGGCGGTGCTGTTACCCGCGATGTCCAGAACGAGACCGCTCTTGACGTTTTTGATGTTGTACCAGCCATTGCCGGTATCGATCAGATCCCACTGCTGCGCGGTGTTGTTGCCCGAATATTCCGAATCGGTAATCTGCACGCCAGCGTTGATCGAATCCGCTGCCGGGCCGAGGCATTTCCCCGAAGCCCATGAGATCAGCTTGAAGTGATCGCCGTTTTCCGACGGGACCAGTGACCAGCGCTGATTGCCGCTGTTAGTGTCGAATCCCCATTGGTTGACGACAGCGCCGTTGGCCGTATTCCCATTGATCAAATCCACGCACCGGCTGCTATTCTGGTTGACGATGTTGAAGAACGCAATGGGGTCCAGGCCGATGTGCAGCGTCTCCGCCCATTTCGGCGCGTCGCCGGGCAGAGAGCCGTTGAGCCACATAAAGCCGCCCGTAATTCCCAGATTGTTCTGCCAGCCGCGCATCTTCGCGGCCGCGCTCCCCGGCGTATCGGTATTACCCCACAGTCCGGGATAGACTTTGAAGCCGCCGAAGGCGCTGTTCCAATTTCCCGGATCGTTGCCGGCGCCGCCATCATAACACTGCAAATAGATTGCGTCGACTTTGGCGCCGAGCTGCGAGCGAACACTCACCCAGAAGGCCTGCGCGGTGTACGGGCACAGCGTGACTTTCATGCCCAGGCCCGAGATCATATTGCCAAACGATACGGCCGATCCTGAGTCGTATGTCTGCTCGTCGTCGTACTGGATCGCATCGATACCAATAGCATTCTTCAGCGCCTGGAAACTCTTATAAAGAATGCTGCTGGAGCCCGTTCCCTGCGAGGCGATCAGGTTCTTAATGTTGGTGAAGCTGGGATCGCCCCACCCTCCAATGGTTAACTCAATGCGATTCACGCTTGACGGGGCCGCCTTGCAGGCGGCCAGCTTGGCGCCCCAAGTGGAGTCGCCGACATAAACGCCGTTGGTAACAATCGGCGTCCCGTTATAATCGAGATTCCCGTTGGACTGAACGTGCATCGTGAACAAACAAAGCGTCGTGAACCCGGATACCCGCGCATTGTTTTGCCAGGCGACCGTCGGCGCGTAGAACTCATTGCCGACAAAGACGCCCTTGGCGGCAGGCCCTAAGGCGCGCGCAGCCCCGGTGAACGACAAGGTCATGGCCCCAAGAGCAAGCGCGGTCAACGCCGGCCGCAGAGATTTTCGAACCCAGCACTTGAGCATGTGTAAACTCCTCTTCTTTGAATCGTTCGATCTGAATTGCAATAGTATCTTTTAAACTATCAATGCTCCATCAGCGATGCCAGCATCGCGTTTCCAGTATAGAGCCAAAGTAAGAAACTGTCAATCCATTTAGAACAAAAAAGATACCAGAAATATCACAGGCATAAAAACGCCGCCCGGCTGAGAGCCAGGCGGCGTGAAAGAGACCTAAGACGAGAAGCTGGAGATCCGGTCGGCGGGCGCCGCTGTGGGGGCTGGGGGCGGATCTTCGCGCGGCGTCGTCACCCACTCCCGGTCGCGGATCAAATGACAGTACTGGGCGACAAGCGTCACGGTCGTCTTGAGTGTAGAGTACACGAGGCCGAAGACGCCGTGGACGATATACCAGGGCGCATGCCCCTTGCGGCCCAGTCGCGTGGCCGTCACGAAGGCGATCAGCAGAACGAACAGGCTGCAAAGCAGGTTGAGCGTGGCGGCCGCGCGCAGGTACGGCGTGGCGAACCAGTGCAGATGCTGGCCGACGATCCAGGAAGCGAACAGCATCGGGAAGAACTGGGTGCTGAGCACCGGAAACCACTCCCGCCACGGCAGCAGATAGAACCAGAGGATCTTCTGATGGATGGTCAGATGGGGCGACGCCATCATACCGCGATGGTGTTTGAGCGTCACTTCCAGCCAGCCCTGCGACCAACGCTTGCGCTGGATCAGCCAATGAGAAAGACGCGTGGGCGCCAACTCCACCGAAACGATATCGCGGTCGTGGATAAACTTGGCGCCGCGCTGGATGGCGCGGACTGTGGAATCGATATCCTCGGTCAGCATCTGCGGGTCCAGCTGGACCGAGCGCAGCGTTTCCGCGCGCCAGTAACCGTTGGAGCCGCCGAAGATCCCGGAGCGGCTGATCCGCGACCGTCCCTGATGCGACACCGAGTACATGATGTCGAATTCAACGGCGATGCTGCGGGTCAGCACATTCTCATCGTGGTTACGGATCGCGCAGCGCCCCTGCACCACATCGTACCCAGAAGAGATCCAGCGCCAGGCGCGCCGAAAACAATCCGCAGCCGGCCAGTGGTCGGCGTCGTAGATGCCCAGGATCTCCCCGCGCGCCACCGTCAGCGCCGCATTCACATTTGCCGCCTTGCTGCGGCTGTCCACCACGCACAGCACTTTCAGACGCGGGTCGCGGGCGGCGAGCTCGCGCAGGCGATCCTCTACCGGAAGCTCCTTCGGGCGATTGTATGCGAGGATCACTTCGAAGCGATCGGCGGGCAAATCGATTGTCTTGAGCATATGGTCGATCGTCTGCTCGATGATGTGCTGCTCGTTGGGCAAGTACGCGGCGATGATCGCGCTGCACATCGGTGGATCGCTCAGATCGACGGGAGGCTTGGGAACGGCGCGCAGCGCCGAGACGGCTTCCCACATCACCATGACGTTCGTGATCCCGTACACCGTGGCCGTCACGTACAGCAGTCCCGGCAGAAAGCCGGGATGCGAGCGCGCGATCAGGATATACACGGTCATGGGAACCGCCGTCGCCAGGATCGACACCATGGCGAAGCTGCGCCAGAACCCCGCCAGCGGATTGCTGGGCGCGGACCGCTTTCGCGGTTTGCCGGCGTCGGACCGTCTTGAACTTACCTGCCTCATGAACTAACCTTTACTTTCGCGCCGTTTTCTGGGTGACCGCCAATTTGGACGGGGCCAGCAGAAGCACCTCGCGGCTCGCGGGGGCTTCCTCGATGATCTTGATACCGCCGGGAGCGCGTCCTTCTTCATCGAAAACCGCAAGCGAGTTGACGCCCTGCTTCAGCCAGCACTCGGGGAGGTAAATCCCAAAGATGGACGAGCGTTCGGGGTATCGCCCCAGGTTGTGGCCGTTGAGCCACACGGATCCACGCGACATTCCGTCCCAGCCGACGCGCAGCGCGACGCACGTTCCGGGCGGCGGCGCATATTGGAACGTCGTCTTGTAGAACGACGGCGTGTCCATATTTCCAGACTTCCAGGGCTTCCATGCCGTCGAAGTCGCGATCGGCATACGGATCCCACCGCGCATCTTCCATTCTTGGATTGGGCCGCCGACGGACGCCGGCACAGGCGCCATCTCCACCGGGCCATTAATACTTCCCGAGCCGGCGCCGTTCTCCACCAGCACGGCCAGTTCGTTCGGCCCGCCCTCTTTCCAGGCCGAGTCGAGCACGACATCGAACGGCGTGTTCGAGGTCCGATACTCCTTCAAACGCTTGCCGTTCAAGTACACTAACGCGTTGTCGTCCACGGCGGCGAACATCAGGCGGCGGGATGTGGCGGCGATATTGGGCAGGGTCGTCCGGTACCAGGCAAAGCCCGGCTGGCTTTGGAAGATATCCACGCTGGTGGTTGTATCCGCCCAGCCAGGGCCATTGGTGTCTGCCGCCGTCATCTCGGCGGCGGACGCCTCACCGCGCGGGTCGAGCTTGTAGCGCCAAGAGGTTACTGAGACGTGCTCCGTCGGAATGCTCGACAGCGAGACCGGACCGGAGATGCCCTTGGCGTCCATCTTATCATAAGGTCCGATGTATCCCCAGATTTTGTTGCGCCCATAGTGCGCCGTGAGGAACGTCACTGGGTTGTCGCCCGCTTTGAGATGGACTTTCAGAAAGCGCGGCACGGCGTCACCGACGCGCATACGCACTTCGCTGGCGTCGGCGCGCTGGCCATTGACAAACGCCTCCACCCAGTCGCCGACATCGCTGAGGCTCAGGCCAAAGTCGCCCTCTTTGTCCGCGTGCAGCGTCGTCCGGTACCAGGCGTAGGCGCTGATGTCGCCATCGGCGCCCATGGATTCGGGAGCGGCGCTCGCACGCCACTTCGACGTGTTGTAACCCGGCTGCGCCTCAGCGTCGCCGCGCGCCACCGACCACGCTCCAACCTTCGGGATACGCGTTCCCTTGGACGAATCGCTCGGATACGGCTGATCTAAACGCCGCGATCCCGTTTCGGTATACAGATAAGCATTCGCCTGTCGCCCGACCGTGCTGACATTTCGTTCGGTGTAGAGCGTTCCGTTGATCACATCGCCTGCATAGTCCGGGCCGCAGACGACGGCGGGCTTACCTGCCCAATCCAAAAACCATGTGCGCGTCGCCATATCGGCAGTCACAACGAGAATGCGATAGGTGCGAGGACCGAAACGAATGAGAAACTCCGTCGGCGTGTCTGAATATTTCGCCTGCACCAGCACATGACCAGCGGCGACGGTTACCTTGGCGCCTTCGGCTTTGGGAGTCTTGACGGAGTGCGCGTCCGCCCCCGAAAGCTGCAATTCGGCGGGATCGCCGGGCGCGCCGTAAACCACCATCGTCGTCAGCGCGCCCTGGCTTTGCAGCCCCAGGACATGGGCGGCGGCATAATCGAGCGTGACGCCGCCGGGCAGCGCGGCGCGCTTCACCACCGGCAAGATCTCATCAGGCGCCAGCGTCACCGGCCCGGCGGCCGGGACCAGACGGGAGCCAACGGAGATTTGGGTCGTGACTTTGCCGCCCGTGCGGTTGTCCAGGAAATACACAGCGCCGGACTTGCCTTCACGGGAGTTCACGCGGAGCGCCGGATTGATCGCGCCGCGCGGCGGCGCCGGGTAGGTGCGCGAATCGGCAAGAATGTTGGAGAACGAGGTCGCGAACATCGCGGCGCGCTTGGCGGTGTAGTAATCCTCGCGGAAGTCGCCGACCTGGCCGACGGGAGCGCCGAAGTCGTAGCTCGACGCCTGCTCGTCGTCATTCCAGTAGTCAAAATTGGTGGCGCCCACCATCGTGTAATGGGTGTAGCCGCCGGCGCCGTAGGCGATCGCCTTCCAGCTCGTGCGCTCCACGCGGTGCGCCCGGCCGGGATCGACGCCGTAGAAGGCGATCCAGCCTGTCCAGAACTCGGAACTGTACCAGGGGCTCGTGCGCGTTTCGCTGTCCCACGGATCGTTGCCGGCGGGATCGTCGCCGTGGTTGACGCCGCTCATAAACCATGGGACCTGCATGCCGTCACGGACGGCCGTATCGCGGAGGTGTGTGAAGTACGAGCCGTTCAGTTCCGGTCCCGCCGAGCGCGTGTCTTCATTTTCCAGCTGGAACATCACGACCGGGCCGCCCCGATGAATTTGCAGCGGCGCGACGATCGAGAAGATCTTGTCGTACCAGTGATCGACCGCCGCCATATAAACGGGCTCGTCCGTTCGTATCTGCAAGCCCGGCTTGAAGCGCAGCCACACGGGATAGCCGCCGCTGTCCCATTCGGCGCAGACATAGGGGCCGACGCGCACGATGGCGTACATCCCCATCTCCTGGACTAACTTAAGAAAGGCGCCGAAATCTTTTTCGCCGGTGAATTGAAAATTGCCTTCCTGGGGCTCATGGTAGTTCCAGTAGGCGTAGGTCTGGATGCAGTTGTAACCGGCCCGCTTAACGCGCAGCAGCCGATCGCGCCACAGTGCGCGCGGAATTTTGCTGTACTGCACCTCGCCGGTCGCGAGAAAGACCCGTTTGCCGTGGATGATAAAGCCATGCTTGTCGAAGTCGATCGCCTTCTTGGCGACGGGCGCGGCGGGAACGATGTTGCTGTTGGCGCCGGGGAAATTCGACGCATGGGCGACGGGACCAAGAGAGGCAAGCGCGGTCAGACAAAGCCCGAAAAGTTTACTCCTGCGTGACATCTCTTGCTGTTCTCCTGTGAATGCGCGGCGATGGGTTCCGTGCGCGCGGCCGGCTATTGTCCGAATAAACGACGACGCGCCGTTCTGCACTCTTGTGTAGACAGCAAACGGCGGCGACAGTTTCATTCTTTTTCATTTAACGACGCAAGAATTTTGGTTTAGTTCGCGCAAAAAACAACCGATTCTCATCGAGAATGCGCCACAGTGAACTAAAATCGTTTTTGTTAAACGCACTGAAAATACTAAAGGCCTGCTGAGCAATAGTGTGATGAACCGCGTCGCCTGCATTGCGACGTTAATCATCTCAACAAGCACCTCTAGTTCACCCCGCAAGAACACCATAATGACATCAATGAGTCGTACGGACACGACTCTCCAATCGTTAGGGAAATGACATAACACCATGGCGTTCTTTCTTCACCTGCGCACAGCGTACAAGCTCGCGCTCGGCTTCGGATTTTCACTCGTCTGCGCCGCTATTGTCGGAATTGTCGCCATCAACCGGATGCAGGCAATGCATGAGGCGGCGACTCCAGAGGCTTCTCTAGCCATTCTGCAAAGTGGACGCGTCCTCATCTTCGGACTGCTGGCCGCCGCGCTGGTGGCGGGCTCGTTGATCGCGGTGGCGGTGACCCGTTATATCTCCGGAACGCTCACACAAATGTCAGAGCGACTGGAGCAGCTGTCGAACGTCGACGTGGCGCGTCTGGGCACGGCGATCACGGTCATGGAGTTTGGCGACCTGACTATGCCGGTCCGTTACGAAACGGAGCCGCTGGAAATCAGCGCACGCGACGAGTTCGGCCAAATGGCCACGACGATCAACCTTCTGATGAACCAGACACACTGCACGATCCAGTCGTTCCGCGCCTCGCGGGCCGGTCTTCAGGATCTGGTGCGCACGCTCCAGCACAACGCCGCGCAGGTTGCGCAAACCGCGCAGACAATGACTGGCGCCAGCGGAAGCATTGGGGCCGGGGTGGAGCAAATCGGAACGATGATGCTGGAGATCGGCCGGGCCTCGGACCAGTCGGCGCACGGCGCGACGGAACTGGCGCGGGGCGCGGCCCTGCAGACGCATTCCATGGCGGAAGGAACGGAGCTGCTGGAGCAGCTGTCGGGAATCATTGCGATGGTGACGGCGGAGGCGCAAGGCGCAAGCCGGGCCGCCGATGAAGCGCAGACCGTGGCGAGCGGCGGGACCGAGGCTGTGGCGCGGACGGTTCAGGGAATGGAGCGGATCCGCGCCAGCGTCACCGAGTCGTCCAGTGTCGTCGCGAGCCTGGGGGAATCCAGCCGGGAGATCGGCGCGATCGTCAAAACAATCGGCGAGATTGCCGAGCAGACCAACCTGCTCGCTCTCAACGCCGCCATCGAAGCGGCCCGCGCCGGGGAAGCGGGACGCGGCTTTGCGGTGGTCGCCTCCGAAGTGCGCCGCCTCGCCGAGCGCGCCGGAAAAGCCACCGGCGAAATCACTGGAATCATTCAGCAAGTGCAGCAGCACACCCAGAAGGCGGTCGCCACCATGGAAACCGGCGCGCGTGAAGTGGAACTGGGCGCACAGCTGGCCGAGACGGCTGGCGACGCCCTGCTAAAAATCCAGGACGTCGTCGCGGCGGTGACCACTCGCGTGGCCGGCATCGACTCCTCCGCGCAGCGAATGAACGCCGCCTCCGCACGCGTCTCCGAATCCATCCATACGATCGCCCACCACGTCGCGCAAAGCAGCGAGATGGCCGATCAGATGAGCGACGCCGCCGCCCAGGTCTCCGCATCCGTGCGCACGGTATCCGGCGCGACGGGTCAGCAAGGAGCCGCCGCCGGCGAAATGATCGCGTTTTCGCAGTCGCTGACGGAAGTCGCATCGACCCTCGAAGAATCCGTCTCCTGCTTCCAGTTGGACGCCGCTCAATCCGCCAAAACCTTCGACAGCGCCCCGCTTCGGCTCGCCGCGTAATTCTGATCCACAGCATCCTTTGGGCGGCGCCGCGTTTGCTCGCCGCCCGAAGGATTACGCCAGAGATTCGTCCATGGTGCGCATTCGAATCTCAATGATGCGCGATCCTGGCGACTGCGTGCAGGCGAGCAGCACGGCCCCCGCCACATCCTCCGGCTCCAGCATTCCCGATTCTCGAACGCTGTCATCGGTCCGTCCCTTGCCGAGGGCGAACTCCGTTTTGACACCGCCCGGACAGATGATCCCCACCTTGATCCCGTCTTTGCGCAGCTCATTATCGAGCGCCTGAGCAAAGCCGACCTGCGCGAACTTCGTGGCGCAGTACACCGCCTCGCCCGGAAATCCATAGCGCCCCGCCATACTGGAAATCATCAGGATATTCCCAGACTTTTGCTCGCGCATCACAGGGACGGCGTGGCGCGTGAACAAAAACGTCGAGCGGACATTAGAATCCATCATTTCGTCATATTCATCAGCGCTCGTGTCCACCAAGTTCTTGTAGTTCCCCACCCCGGCGTTATTGATCAGAATATCCAGCCGCCCAAAGTGCTTCTGAGCCGTCTCCACCGTCTTGACCGCCGTTTCCTCCTCGCGCGCATCTCCTACCACAAACACCGCGTCGCCGCCCGCCGCCTTCACATCCTCCACGAGCTGCTCCAGCCGCTCCTGCCGCCGCGCCGTCATCACCAGCTTGGCGCCCTCACCCGCCAGCGCCAGCGCGCTCGCCTGCCCGATCCCGGCGCTCGCGCCGGTGATGATTGCTACTTTGCCCGTCAATTTCGCCATAATATTCTTCCTCACGATCAATACATAGCGCCGCATCCACGCAGCGCCGTTTATTCTCCCCCGAATCGCAACTTTTGAAGGCAAGTAGGGTCAGAGTTGATATGGACTCTGCAGCAAAGATAAGTATGGACTCTCCCGTCGCCTGCCAACCGAGTCGCAGTGTATGGACAATTGTCACGCTTCTCTCGCTATTCGGAGCCGCGCTGCTGTTCTTGGCGGTGGACGCCATGTCCACCAATCCGCCCCATCCACACCCCCTCGCAGAGAGTATCGTATTTGCCCTCATGAGTGCACTTTGCTTTATCGGGGCTTTTCTGCTGACATGCTGGCTTCTGCGCGCCCGCATCGAAGAAACGGAAAATGGGCTCAGATGGCGCGGACTGGGCGGATGGAAGTCGTGCGAATGGGACGATGTCCGTGATTACTATTTAGTCGAAAACCGAACGAGCGGTTCGATACACGTTGTCCAAACCACCATCGGCCGATTACGCTTTTCACGTTCCTACTACCAAGCAGTCCTCCCGATTGCGGATGTCATCACCAAGCGCGCTATGCATGCGCATGCCCGCGCCTGGGAGCCGCTGGGCTGCCGGAGTGGAGACATTGCCCCTCGCCGTTTTTTCTACTCTCGATGGAAATTACAGGGCATGATGGCGTTGTTCATATCGATGGGACTGGTGATCTTGGTCTTATGTCCACCCACGGCGATTTACAATTTCCTGTCAACCTGGCAGACGATAGGATTATCATGGGCGATGGGTTCAATCGTTGCGTATGTTATATTCATCATATTTACATTCGCGCCACTTTCCCTCGTGATATCCGTCCTATGGCGCTCACTCAAGAACGCCCATCAGGAGATCGAGACCGACGCCAGAGGAATTGTCTTTCGGGATGGCGACTACCAAGTTAATGCGGCGTGGGATGAAATTACTCACTTTAGAGTAAAGCTAGAGGCCCTACCAGACCTGTTCAGCGGGCAATTCGACGTGCATACCGACCATGGCGACTTCTCGTTTTCCCAGTATATCTCTGAATATGCCTCCCTTTGTCATGTAATCCAGCATTGGGCGCCTGAGAAGGCGAACGACAGGACAAAGTCGGACACAGCCGATGTCCTCGGAGGAAATCAGCTCTTCCGGATGGAAGGGCGCGCCGGCAAGGGAGAACGCGTTTATCATTACCGCACCCGGACGATGCGCGCCTTTCTCGCTCTCTCCGTGGTTCTCACGCTGATGCCGCCAGTTTCTATCGCAGCCCACGGTGGGGTGAATTCTGCAAAGGATGATCCAATTTTCGTTGCAGCGCTGACCTTGGCGCTTGCAGTATTCGATCTCTGGCTTCTCCGGCATTATCAGAACACTAGGGTCGTTGTGAGCGATTCCGGGCTCACATACTATTCTCTGTGGGGATCATATCACTTGCCCTGGGCAGAAATCAGCAGTTATGAAACATACGACGGCATTATCACAATCAAGACAGCGCGTAGAACCATACGTCTACTGAATATCCTTGCGAGCGCACCCGAACTCATGGATGACCTTAAGAAACACACTTTCCTCGTCATACGATCAGAAGAGGCATAAATAATGGATCCTCAGAAGCCATCTCAGCTATCTGCTATCTGCCGACCGTCGAATTCAATATGGCTTGCCGTCATCGGATGCGCATTTATGGGGATTGCCGGAACCACGACCTTCTTGACGCCAACGCCCCCACAGCACACCAACAGATTTGATATCGCTGCACAGATTATCTTTTTATTCACTTCCGCAGCGCTCATCGTGGCTGCGGTCGCCGTCGCCTATTGGGCTCTGCGAGCACGTGTTATTGTCTCGGAGGAAGGACTGCGCTGGCGTCACTTCGGGCGATGGACCGATTGGAAATGGGACGCTGTTACTGATTATTACTTGAAGCCGTACAATTCTGATTGGGACACCCTGGTAGTGGAAGCGGGAGGCGCGAAGCTTCGTCTGATCCCATTCACAAAGCATTTTTGGCGCAATACCAACGAGTTTCGCGCGGCCGTTTCCGCCCGCGCGCTGAGTTCAGTCGTAGGCGAATGGAAGGCGCTCGGATGCAGGCAGAATGAGCTGATATCTTTAGAGTTTGTGTATCCTACCAGTACGCACCGACGCAAAGTCTTCATCTCTACGTCGCTTTGGCTGGGATCCACCTTCGGAATGGGATTTGGTATTGTTCACTCCTCTGAGGTCATAGCGCTCGGAATGGGTTGGCTGACGTCCTTAATGCTTGGGGTGACTGTGTTTTTCACCACGTCGATGTGGTGGGTGGGGACATTTCTTAACATGGAAGCACTGCGCCGAAAGCGCCATCATATTGCCACAGGGGTCGAAGGAATATCCTTCAGCGACGGAGTTCACCGGATCCATGCGCCTTGGGCCTCGATTACACGCTATGAGCGCACTGACCTTGGCGAAATATTGGCGACGCGGCAGAGGTACGTAGTGCATACATCCGATGGAGACTTTGATTTTACTCCAGCAATAACTGACTTTCTACTCCTGGATAGGATCATTCGTGAGCAAGCGGCTGAATATCAGTTCAATGTGTCAACGACGGAAACGGACGCATTGGGAGGTGAAAGCGCATGCTGGTCAGGAGGATACGCCGGCAAGGGAGATCGCATTTTTCACTATCGAACCCGGGGGCACCGAGCGCTGCTCTGGATGGGAACGCTGATGACATTAGTGCTCCCGTTTGCTTATCAGATCGGCCTGTACGCTGAGATCCCTCATCATCCAGGCGATCCGCCTCCGGCAGCGATTTATTCTATAATTGTACTTGTGACGATGTGGGGCTGGGGGCGATATTATTCGGCGCGTATTGAAATTAGCGAAATAGGGATTTCGGAACACTCCGCCTTCGGAACGAAACACCTTCGATGGACAGAGATCGTTTCCGTCACGGAATCCAATAACGTTATCACACTGCACGGCGACGGTAAGAAAGTCCGTTACTGGGACACCATCGTGAACGCGGCAGACCTCGATTCGGAAATCGAGCGCCGGGCTGTCAAATGCACTATTCGCCATGACAAAGACGGAAAGAACAAATGAAGAATCTCAAAGCGCAGAAAGTCGGTTCACTTATTGTCTGCAAAGCTAACGCCAGTTCCTGGGTTCTGCTGTTATTGTTCGGGGCGCTTGGCGCAGGAATTTTGTGGGCAGGCTACTCGTCTCTTAATCCCACGCCGCCACAGCAGCGCGATCTCAGTGGCTCCGCCTTTCTTATGCTTACTGGTCTTCTCCTTTTGATTCCGAGCCTCATCGCCGCTTACTGGACTTGCCGCGCTCGCGTCGAGGCCACGGAAGACGGTTTACGCTGGCGCGGGCTTGGGAAATGGAAATCGGCCGCATGGAGCGAGGTTCGCGACTTTTATCGCCTCGAACCGCAAAAGGGGCAGCAATTTCATGTCGTCGAAACGGCGGCCGGTAAGCTCCATCTTTCGGGGTTTTATGGAAACACAAAACCTTTCTTAGATGCCGTCGCCGCCCGCGCCGTCTATGCTCCTGTTAAGGCGTGGGAACAGCTCGGCTGCCGTTTAGGGAACGTGGCGCCATGCCGATTTTCTTACTCTCGCCGCGCGATCCAAGCATCGATCGCGCTTTTTACCGTTGTGGGAGCGGCGATGCTCTTCCTGATTACACCCCCGACTTTCTCCAAACTCACTCAGACCTCACAGACGATCGGCGCAACGTGGGCGATCAGCTTAGTCGCCTCTTATGTTCTTGTCATAGCGATGACTCTAGCTCCCGTTCCTCTTTTGATCTCCATCGCGCGGCGCTCACTTAAAGGCGCAAACCAGAAGATCCAGACTAGCTCCGAGGGCATCGAGTTCACTGACGGCGAGCAATATATCACGACGTCTTGGGGTGAGGTTCTCCAATATGGCGTGCCGCAGGAAACCGCAGCTTCCGCCCTCAGAGGGGAGTTTCATGTGCGGTCGCGTCATGGCGACTTCTCGTTTTCACAGCACATCCGCGACTTCTCGCTGCTTTGCCAAATCATTCGGCACTGGGCGCCGGAAGAGACGAGCGAGATAAAGAAATCCGAACGGGCGGATGTCCTGGGAAGCGAAAGCATGCGCTGGACCGGAGCCCGCCCAGGCGTCGGCAATCGTGTCTTTCATTATAAGACGCGCACCAACCGTGCGCTTTTGGTCAACTTGATAGGTGTTACGATGATGCCGATCTTCGTGCCGATCCTGGAAAAATCTCTGGGCCTTCCCCCCCGCCTAACACCCATGAGCTGGTGTACATTGCAGCGACGCTTTTGACTGCAACGGTCTGGGCATTCTGGCGCTACCAGGCGGCGCGGGTCGAGTTTGACGACGACGGCATTGTCGAACACTCGGCGTTCGGCGCGCGCCGCATGCGATGGGAAGATATCAAATCGGTGACAAAAGACGACTATGTGACGGTCGTGCATGGCGCACATGGGAAGATACGATTCTGGAACACAATTGCGTTTGCCGATGAGCTCAGAGCGGAAGTCGAACGCCGATGCGTTTAGATCGGCCTACAAGTCTATTTTCAAGAACTTTTTGACATTCGATAGCCATGCGCCGCTCAAAATGCCGGCTGACTGCTTCAAAAGTCATTATTGTTTTGTTCATATGCAATTCTATTCTCTACCCACGACCAGGTAAAAATGATATAATTCATTGTCGGCGTTTAGATAGTTCTCGATGATTGCATCAGCGCCGCAGCGATAATTAATTACGTTTTTGGGCCGAAGGAAAAGCAATGAAAAAGATCAAATCTGGTTTTACTTTAATCGAATTACTTGTCGTCATCGCCATTATCGCGATTCTTGCGGCAATCCTCTTCCCGGTCTTCGCCAAGGCCCGCGAAAAGGCGCGTCAGATCAGCTGCCTCAGCAACCTGAAGCAGATTGGCTTGGGACTGGTCCAGTACAGCCAGGACAACGATGAGATGCTGATTGGCGCGTGGTACGGAACGAATGGCTATGGTCCCTCCGATCCTACGCCCGGTAATGTCAAATACAAGTGGATGGACGCCATCTATCCTTATGTCAAGAGCACACAGGTCTTCTCATGCCCTGATGACTCCGGTTTGTTGGGAGCTTCTGGCAAATATGTTCCTTACCAGCAGCTCGGCGTCGTCACGGGAACCGTGACTGGAGGCGACAACAAGCATTACGGCAGCTACGGCATCAACGCCGCCTATTGGGGCGCTAGCGATCCGAACCGGGGTCCGGCGAATTTCCCGAACGCTTCGCTTGCAACGCTGGCTAGCCCGGCTTCGACCATCTGGGTTGCGGACAGCAATGACAGCTATCAAATCGACTGGAGCAATCAGGGAAATGTGGTAAACCCCATCGGCGCACTCGGAGGCTTGCCCATCTTCGGCGATCCGGGCAGCAACAACCTCAACGACGGCGGCATGGTGGCGCGGCATGGCGGCCCCGATCTTGCGAATATTCTGTATTGCGACGGCCACGCAAAAGCATCCAAGCTGACGAACTTGCTGACAAAAAACGCGAACGGCGATTACGCCGCTTTCACGATGGCGGCTCAGTAATCGATCACACCTAACGTCGAAGCGTATCTTTAGACGGCCCCGGATGCTCTCTTGCATCCGGGGCCGAATTTGGCTCTTTGCCCTGTGGCTACAGAGTCCTCTGGTATTCCGCCATAATAGGAAGCAGAGACATTCCGCACTATGATCAATCATGATGGTTTTTCCGTAGGATCTTCCTCCATACTACAGGCCGGGGTCTCCGTATCGATCCAAGCCGGGGACGCCGGTCAGCTGGTGTCGCGGGGGATCGGGCGTCACCCCAATCGCATTTGGCCTACATTCGACCTGCTTTATGTGCAGTCCGGCATTCTGGGCATTCAGGAAGATAACACGGCGTTCGAAGTCAAGCCGGGCGAATCGATGCTGCTCTGGCCGGGACGTCACCACTGGGGAACCGCCGAGTACACTCCAGACTTGATTTACTTCTGGCTGCACTTTGATCTGCGTGATGAGGAAGCCACTCCCCGTTCTCTTAACGAAGTTTCCATTCCGCAGCACGCCGCCATCGCACGCCCCAGTCACCTGACCGAATTGTTCCGCCGGTATTTGGACGATCAAGAATCTCCGGATCGAGATCAGCTGACGGCGGATCTGACCGTATGTCTGATCCTCTGCGAGATTTCCCGCTCGACCCGCGTGGGCGCGTCGCCTCTGGCCCCGCGCTCGATGCTGTCGGACCAAGCGAAGAAATTTGTCCAGGCCAATTCCCACCTGCCGATCACGACTTCGACCGTCGCCAGGGCAATCGACGTCAACCCCAATTACCTCTCACGCATCTTCCGCCGGGATTTCGGAACCACGATCACCGATGCGATCCATCAATCGAGGATGCTGCAGGCGCGCGTCAGCCTGATGGAAGACAACGAGACCGTGGACACCATCGCCCGCAAGTGTGGTTACGAGAGCGCCATCTACTTCCGCCGGGTCTTCCACCGTATTCATGGTATGACGCCTCTGGAATACCGACGCCTTTACCTCAAAGCACACGTGATCGGATACTGACGCACGGCCGCAGAATACGAAGTCGTCGGCGGCGGCGGTGACATGCCGGCTCGAAGTTCGTCGTTAGCGACCGCCTCCTCAAAAATTCTCTCTCCCATAAGAGCCACAGCTCAAGGAAACTCCATATCATCACGCTCACCTCAATTTTGGATTGATTTTGGATTTTTTGCGGATGCACAATAATGAAGACAGAAAATTCACAGTACTTTGGCTGGTTACGAACAATTTCCGTCGCATAAATCATCCCGGCAGATTCTCATTATTTGACGATCTCATTGTCCATTACAGACCTCTCATTAAGAGTATTCAGGGTAAAAAACGCAAACTAAGCGAGATTGAAACACCGCAATCATGGATTTGTGAGACATCAAGATCGAACAAAAAGTCAGAATTGTTTTTATTATATACAATTCTGTACTCTGTTCACGAACAAAAAATCGTGTTATAATCTAAACGTTACGCATTCTAAGGTCCATTTTGGATTGATGCATGACAGCGATCATATTTCATTTCGCGACATTTTAGGAGATATCAATGAAGAAGGCTCGTGTTGGATTCACTTTGATTGAGTTGCTCGTCGTCATAGCCATTATCGCAATTCTCGCAGCCATTCTCTTCCCGGTTTTCGCCAAGGCCCGCGAAAAAGCCCGTCAGATCAGCTGCCTCAGCAATCTCAAGCAGATTGGTTTGGGATTAATGCAGTACAGCCAGGATAATGATGAGATCATGGTGCCCGCATGGTTTGGAGCCAATGGCTACCAGGCATCCAATCCGACCCCCGGCAATGTCAAGTACAAGTGGATGGACGCTATCTTCCCCTACGTGAAGAGCACGCAGATCTTTACCTGTCCTGACGACTCTGGCATTCAGGGAAGCACAGGCAAGTTCATCAACTATCAGAACCTGGCCGGGGCGGACAATACGCATTACGGCAGCTACGCCATGAACTCCGCTTACTGGGCGCAAGGAAATCCCAATACGGGACCTGGTAATACCGTCGGCACCTCCGGCGCTTCGCTTGCGACACTAGCAAGTCCGGCCACGACGATCTGGATCGGCGAGGGATCCGGCAGCTTCCAAATGGACTGGCCAGATCAAGGGAGCGTCGCAAATCCCATCTTTGTCAAAGGCGGCCTTTCGTACTTCGGCAATCCTGGATATTTTGGCGGCGCAAGCCAGTTGGACGAAGGCGCTCTGGTAGCCCGGCACACGGACATGGCGAACGTCGCTTACTGTGATGGCCACGCCAAAGCAGTGAAGCTGACGAACCTGCTGCCCAAGAACAGCAACGGCGACTACGCAGCCTTCACCGAAGCCGCCAACTAATCCGTCACCTAGGAACGATGAAAACTCGGCCCCGGATGCAGATGCATCCGGGGCCGAGCCACGTTGCCCCATCGGCCTATCTCTTAAAATCTTTTGGATTTGCCAAAATAAGCAGTAATGACCCTCTACCAATGAGCAGCAACGACGTGTTTTCCGCAGACTTTTCCTCGATACTCCGCACAAGCGTCGTAACATCGATCCACGCCGAGCATGCAGGACATTTCATCTCCAGAGGGATCGGACGCCATCCCAGCCGCATCCTGAATGTCTTCGATCTGATTTATGTCCAATCGGGAGTGCTCAGGATCCAGGAAGCGGATACAGCGTTCGAAGTCAAGACCGGCGAGTCGCTGCTGCTTTGGCCAGGACGCCACCACTGGGGAACCAAGGATTATACTCCAGACCTCGTTTACTTTTGGCTGCACTTCGATCTGCGCGGTGACAACGGCCAGCCGCCGCCCACCACCAATATTTCCGTTCCGCAGCACTCTGCAGTCGCGCGCCCCGGGCACCTGACCGAACTGTTCCGCCGATATTTGGACGATCAAGAATCCGTGGATCGCAATCAGTTGACAGCGGATCTGACCGTATGTCTGATCCTCTGCGAGATTTCCCGCTCGATCCGCATAGACGCCGCGGCGCTCCCTCCCCGCTCGACGCTTTCCGAACACGCCAAGCAGTTCATTCAGGCCAATTCCCACCTGCCGATCACCACCACGGCGGTCGCGAAGGCGATTGACGTCAACCCCAATTACCTCTCACGCATCTTTCGGCGGGACTTCGGGATGACCGTCACCGACGCAATCCATCAGTCACGGATGTCGCAGGCGCGCGTCAGCCTGATGGAAGACAACGAGACCGTGGACACCATCGCCCGCAAGTGTGGTTACGAAAGCGCCATCTACTTCCGCCGCGTCTTCCACCGTATTCATGGTATGACGCCTCTGGAATACCGACGCCTTTACCTCAAAACTTATGTAATCGGCTACTAATACTCTCACTGTACACCGGCAACTTTTCCCCTCCTCTTTGGTCACATAAGGTATGGACAACCCTGAGTCGCCGTCTCTCGACACCACCATTGCCGTCTGCCGCCCTTCCTCTAATTCCTGGACAATCGTAGGGCTATTGGCGCCCATGAGCATATGCTATATTTTTATGGGGTTTGACTTCGCGCGCAAAGCAAAGCCGTTATCCGACGACCATTTGGCGGCCGTCGTATTTTTCCTGATAAGCGCCGCTCTGCTGGCCGGGGCGGCGGGGGCGCTTCGCTGGGCTTTGCATGCGCGCATTGAAGCCGATGCTTACGGTATCCGCTGGCGACGCTGGGGACAATGGATACCGCTTTTGTGGAGCGATGTGACGGATTACTATCTTCTTCCTCTGGGCCCTCAAACGGCGTCGTGTGTCGTGGAAGGAGGCGGGCTAAGACTTGTCGTTTCGCCAAAACAATGGCGTGACGTCAGCTGTCTTCAGGAGATCGTCATCCACGATGCGACAAACGCCACCCATGGCGAATGGAATGTTCTCGGCTGCCGCCCGAGCGAAAAACGCCCACAAGTTTTCGAATATCCCAAACAGGCGGATTATCCCAATATCGTGATGCCCATCGTTTGCTCCCTTGCCGCCATCGGCATGGTCTTCTCGATGAACGCCCGCAGCCGAAGCGACGGTTGGTGGCCAGCCATCGGCGCCGCATTTCCCTTCATTGCAATGGCTTTCCCGTCGCTCGCCGTTGCAGCCAGCAGAATCCGCGATCAACGCAAGAGGCGTTTCCAGTGTATTGAGACGACCTCAGAGGGCATTTCATTTACTGACCATGGGGTGGCGATCTCGGCGGATTGGGGGTCGATCCAGCAGTATAAATACTCATATTTTGGCTGGCCCCTGGAAACATTAAGCGGGTATACCGTGGAAACGGCATCGGGGACTTTTAGTTTCTCGTCACAGATCCGTGATTTCCAGCTTCTCAATCGCATCATCCGGCACTGGGCGCCGCAGGCGGCAATGGTCGCTTCGGATGTGGCGGCAAACACGCTGGGCGGAGAAAAATCTCTTTCACCGGGAGGCATTCCCAATACAGGAGTTCGAATCCACCACTATCGCACGCGCACCAATCGCGGGTTTTTAAGCCTTATGATTGTCTTCGCCATGGGGTTTCTCTCCCTCCCCTTTCTCCTGCTATGGGAAGGAGAGCCGCAGAGGATAAACATGGCGGATATCATCTGGACAAATGTCATCGCCCAATCCATCACCGTTTGGTGCTGGTGGCGTTATTCAGCAGCGCGTATCGAATTTGACGAATCAGGAGTCGTCGAACGATCGGCCTTCGGCGCGCGGCGTCTGATGTGGTCGGAGATCACTTCCATCACGAATAACGATATGATTGTTACGCTTCATGGTGGTGCACAGAAAGTCCGCTATTGGAATATGATTGCGGACTTCGAGAGGCTGAACTCGGAGATCGAACGGCGGACGGCGCTCACAGTGCCTGGCAAGGCCGCACAAGAAGTTTGATTAGGCGCGCCCAAGCATTTGCCAACCCCATCAAGAAACAGTCGGCGACGCATCGTTGCGGCGCCGACTGTTTTGTTGACGTAAGGCTCTTATAGAGGCTTGCGATAGAAGAATGGGAATTGCAGCTCGAAGCCGATGGCGCGGTGGTCGGAGAGACGCTCGGTGCCGCCGACAAAGAGGACGCCGCCAGGTTTGAGCGATTCATAGAAGCCGCGGTAGATGCGCTCTTTGGCGGGGTCCGTGAAGTAGATCACGACATTGCGGCAGAGAATGACGTCGTACTCGGCCTTGGGATAGGGGCCGGCTAAGAGGTCGTGCTTGGCGAACTGGCACTTGGAGCGCAGGTGCGCGGCGGCGGTCCAGGCGCCGGAGGCGGCGGTGGGGAAGTGGGCGGCGCGGCGCTCGGGTGAGATGTTCAGCATGTCCGGCGCGTTGAATCGCGGGTCGCGGGCGCGCGCCAGGATCTCCGTGTCGATGTCGGTGCCCTTGATGCGATGCGGGACATTCGGCGCGATCTCGTGCAGCAGCATCGCCAGGGTATATGCTTCGGCGCCGTAGGAACAGCCGGCGCTCCAGAAGTTCAAGGCGGTGTTTTTGCGGTGGGCCATCAGCGGCGGCAAAACCTTGTTCACAAGCTCGTCAAACCGGTTGGGATTGCGCAGCAGCTCCGAGACATTGATCGTCATTTTGTCCAGAAAGCCCGCCATCAGTTCGGTGTCCCGCTCCATCGCTCCGAAATAGGCGACAAAGGAGTGGTGACCGGCGCGGGCGGCCATCGTGCTGACACGACGGCGCATCTGCTCCGGCTTGTAATCGGCCAGCTTGATGCCCGTTTTGGCCTGGACCTTCTTGATGAACGCCTCGTAATCGGCGTCGTCGAAGCCGCCGCCCGCGATTGGAGCGGGCGACGCGGAGAATGTGATCGGTAATGCCATGAGTTGCCCTTGATACTTTCGTCGCCGGTTTATGCCTTCAGCGCGAGGTCGAGTGACGGAGCCGCCAGACTGGCGTCCCGAATGGATTCCACCGCCTTGGCGACATCCATGATCAGTGCGACACGGCCGTCGCCTAGGATCGTGGCGCCCGAGAGGCCAGTGATATCTCCCAGCAGCATGCCGAGCGACTTGATCACGACTTCCTGTTCACCCGCCAGTGCATCGACACAGAGCCCCACTTGTTTTTCGCCGAAGCCGACGATCACGACATACGCGTCTTCCGCGATCCGTTCGGCGGAGGTGGCGCGTGGGTTGCCGCACAGGACATCCGCAACGCTCGCGAGAGGAACGGTCTTGCCGCGCAGCACGATGACGGCCTGGCCGCCCACCGTGCGGCGGGTGATCCCACCGTTGTCTTCGCCCAAACGCAGCATCTCGACCACCGAGCTCAGCGGAATGACATAGGTGCCGCCGCCCGCCGAGACAAGCAAGGCGCGAACAATCGCCAAAGTCAGCGGCAGATGGATCGTAAATTTCGAGCCCTTGCCGACCTTGCTGTCCAGCAGGATGCGTCCTCCCAGCTTCTCCAGGTTGGAGCGCACGATGTCCATTCCGACGCCGCGTCCGGAGATATCGGAGATCGTCTGCGCGGTCGAAAAGCCCGAAGCAAAGATCAGCGACAGCGCGTCGCGGTCGGTCATCAGGTCGGCGGCGGCCTGCGTGATGATCCCCTTCTTGATTCCGGCGGCTTTGATCTTGACGGGATCGATACCGCGTCCATCGTCGGTGATCTCAATGACAATATGGTTTTCTTCGTGGCGCGCCCCCATCGTCACCACGCCCTGGCGCGGCTTGCCGGCGGCGTCTCGGCCTTCGGGCTCTTCAATGCCATGGTCCACGGAGTTGCGCAGCAGGTGGATTAGCGGATCGCCCAGTACTTCCAGCACCGAGCGGTCCAGTTCGGTCTCGCCGCCGAGCATCTGGAAATCGACTTCCTTGCCCGTCTTCTGCGCCAGATCGCGGATCATGCGCGGCATACGCTGGAAGACGCCGTCAATCGGCAGCATACGCGCCTTCATGATCTCGTCCTGCAATTCGCCGGTAATACGGGCGATACGATTGGTCGCTTCTAAAAGGTGGCTGGCAAGCTCATCTTGAGGATAACGCTCGCGCAGATCGCCGCTGATGCGGGCGATCTGCGTTCGGTCGATCACCATCTCGCCAATCAGGTTCAAAAGGTTGTCCAGACGGGACACATCGACGCGGATTGTCTGCGAATGCTGCGCGGGAGCGGCGGCGTCTCCAGACTTCGGCGCAGGCTTGGCCGGAACGCGAGCTGCGGCTTCCGCCACAGGAAGCGCCGTCGGCGCGGAAACGGTTTCCAGGGTGAGCTTCGCCGGTTCCGAAGCGGTGAGAGCTGCGGACGTCTCGGCGACAGGGACGGTGTCCGGCGCTTCCCAAGGCGCCACGGTAATACAGTCGATCTCGGAGATACGTCCCAGGGGATCCGTGATTTCTTCCAGGCTTCGCTCAGTGGCGATGAGAAGCTGGAACTTCAGCTCAAACTCTTCTTCCTCCAGCTTCTCTTCCCGGGGATGAGAGACCAGAACGGTTCCGAGTGGCTCCAGCGCCCCCAGCACCATGAAGACACGTACGGACTTCATCAAACAATCGGGACTGAGCTCCACACTGATATGGAAAACGCTGAGCCCGGCGGCGCGTGCTTCATGAATAGCGGTATGCTCGAAATCGCTCACGGGAATGTCGAACGAGGGAGCCGGCGCGTCGGCGACCGGTAATCCCGCAGCGGGCTGGGCGACTGCCGCCGTCTCGGGAGCAGATTGGCCGAGGCGCAGCGCATTCAAACGTGCGACGAGGCCGGGAATATCTTTATCGGTCTCGGCGTCCGTACTGGTGGCGCTGACGGACTCCACGAGCGAGGTCAACGCGTCCAGACAATCTAAAAGGGCGTTGACGATATTCGTGTCGACGCTGAGTTTATCGTTACGCAGGTCGTCGAGGATGTTCTCCATTTCATGCGTCAGGTCGCCGATCGCCAGGAACCCCATGGCGCGGCTCGATCCCTTCAGCGTGTGGGCGGCGCGGAACAGCATTTGCAGCATTTCCAGCGAGTGGTCTCCGCGCTCCATTTTCAGGATGTTCGCCTCAAGCAGATCCAGCTGCTCGCGGCCCTCATCGAGAAATACGCCGAGGTACTGGGACATATCCGTGTTAATCATAAAGTCATCCTGTCAGAAAAAGGTAAGTACGCAAGTCGATCATTACACGCTAATTATCGGCGAAACGCCTGAAAACTTTACCAGTATCATCTCACGCCGGCCACGGGGCGAGAGCGCAGTGAGTCGGCGACCGCAGCAGCCAGGTCGTGCAGGGGCAGAAGGTGCGTCACGGCGCCCAGTTCGACCGCCGCCTTCGGCATGCCGTAGACGACGCACGTGGATTCGTCTTCCGCGAACGTCACCGCTCCCAAATCGTGCAGCGCCTTCATGCCGCGCGCGCCGTCCTTGCCCATTCCGGTCAGCAGCACAACCGTCGCGCGGGCGCCGTAAAGCTTATGGATCGTTCCCAGCGTCACATCCACCGATGGACGGACGCCATGGACCGCAGGTTCATCCGTCAGATGGACAACGCCGCGCGCATCAAATTCCAGATGCCGACCGCCCGGCGCAACCAGCGCGCAGCCGGGGCGCAGCGTATCGCCTTCCACAGCTTCCCGCACGGAAAACGGCGATTCGGTGTCCAGACGCTTCGCCAGCGATGTCGTAAATCCCGCGGGCATATGCTGGACGATCACAATCGGAACGCCCAGATCCGCCGGAAGCGACGGAATAAAGGTTTGCAAAGCGCGCGGCCCGCCAGTCGACGAGCCGACAATTAATACACCGCCGCGCGGGACGGCGTGCGCGGAAAACGGGATCGGCGGAGACGGCGGCGCAATCGCCACGAATGGACGCGGCGACGGCGGTGGGCCTAAAGTCAGCGCATGGCCGAGCGACGGCGTATGCCGCAGAGACGCTCCATGGCGAAGACGAGCCGAAGCGGCGGTGCGGATCTTCGCGAGAATCTCCGGCGCCACTTTCGCAATGTCAAGCGAGATAGAGCCGGACGGCTTGCCGATAAAATCGACCGCCCCCGCCTCCAGGCAGCGCATGGTCATATCCGCGCCGGCCTGCGTCAGCGACGACACCATAACGACCGGCGTGGGGCGGCGCTGCATAATTTCGGTCAAGGCTGTGTAACCGTCCTTGACCGGCATTTCGATATCGAGTGTGATGACGTCCGGCTTCAGCGCGTCGAGCTTTTGCAGCGCGTCCGCGCCGTCGCGCGCCTGGCCGACGACCGTCATCCCGGAATCCCGGGCCACGATATCCGTTATCATCTTACGCATGAACGCGGAATCGTCCACCACAAGTACTTTGATCGGTTCCGGCATGCTTCACCAATTCGCCTTCATGGAATGCAATGGCGCGCAAATCATACGCGCGACGCCTAAGCTGCTTTTTGCAGCTGCACGAGCGCGTCGGTTTCCTGCGAAGATCGCGTCAATGTCTTATGCACGTCCAGCAGGATGATCAGACGATCAGCGCCCTTATTCTCACCGACGGCGGCGATGCGGCCGATGCCGGTGATGCACTCGGTCTCTGCGGTCGCAACCAATTGCGACGGAGGATCGATCGCCGACGCCGAGAGGCGCAGGACTTCCGAAACCGCATCGACGATCAGGCCGGCCACGAGGCCCTGCACATCGACGATGACGATCCGCATCGACTTGCGGCCTTCTTCCTCGATCGGCTCCATCCCGAACCGCTCACGCAGATCGATGATGGGGATGATCCGCCCCCGCAGGTTCATCACACCGCGCACGAAGGCGGGGGCCTTCGGCACATGCGTGATCGCCTGTGGGGTGATGATCGTGTGGATATGCGCGATATCCACACCGTATACTTCGCCGCCCAAATGCAGGGCGACGATTTGACGCTCCGCGTCCTGCGAAACGACTCCCGCGTCTAATAGCTCAGCAGCCATGGAATGCTCCTCCTAACCGAACCCGATATACTACTTGCGTCCCTGAAGTCCGACGGTAATCGACAACTCCCCCTGCTCCAGGGTAATAGGAATGACGATCGCCGGAATGGATAATGTGCTGATCTTCACGTTCGTGCCGCGAATGATCGTCGGCGGCGTGATGTCACAGATAAAGCCCGCGTCCGACAGTTTAGACATCGCGTTGCCGCTGATCATATTGCCCAGCTCCGCGATGGCGCTCGCCGCAAGCTGATCGAAGACCTTGATCGGCTGACCAAGCATCGTCGTCGCGATCTTATCCGCGACTTGAAGCGACATTCCGTAAATGACCTGCCCCTGCACCTGTCCCGTCACGCCGCAAACGACGTTGCACTGCTGACTGGTGAATGTGGCGGGCTGCATCGCCAGGTTGCCCTTGATTGGGCGATTCCCCAAGACCATCTCCATGACGGAGAAGCTGGCCTCTACGAAGGGGTTGATATACTCTACTTTCATCATAACGATCCCTTCCCAGCTTATCCGATGAGTTTCTTGATGCTGTCCAGCACACGGTCCGGCTGAAACGGCTTCACGATAAAGTCTTTGGCTCCCGCCTGAATGGCCTCAATCACCATGTTCTTTTGCCCCATGGCGGTGCACATGACGACATTGGCGGCAGGATGCTTGCCCTTGATCGTTCGCGTGGCGGTAATCCCATCCATAATCGGCATGGTGATATCCATCAGCACGAGATCCGGCTGGTGCGCATCGTACTTCTCTACTGCTTCCTGTCCGTTCGTGGCTTCTCCGACAACCTCGTAGCCATTGGCTACAAGAATGTTCTTGAGGGTGACACGCATGAACAGAGCGTCGTCGGTGATCAATATTCTTTTCGACATCACTTTTTGCTCCTCGATTTGGTCACGCCGCCGCGGTAAACCGCACTTAACAGGGACATTCGAAAATGTCTTCCTAAAAACGTTGACCCGCGATAATTATTGGGTATCCCGTCGAAAATCTAGAGTCAAGATTTTACGAAGCGTCCAAGCGGCCTCCGCGAGTCTCCCCTCACAGTCTCCCGAGCGCCGCGAATGTCCTGGTATAATGGGAATCACGATAGATTTGCAAGGAAAAGGCGGCGGCTTTCACATGACTAAGATCGCTCTCATCAGCGGCGTCACCGGCCAGGACGGCTCCTATCTGGCGGAGCTGCTGCTCGGCAAGGGGTATGAAGTTCACGCCGTCATCCGGCGGTCGAGCAGTTTCAACACCGAGCGTATCGAACACCTTTACGTCGACCCACACGAGCCTGGCGTCAAGTTCTTTCTCCACTACGGCGACCTCGCCGACGCCTCCAACCTGAGGCGTTTGGTGGAGCGCGTCAAGCCGGACGAAGTCTACAACCTGGGAGCGCAGTCGCACGTCAAGGTCTCCTTTGAAGAGCCCGAATACACGGTGGATGTGGATGCGCTGGGAACGCTGCGTTTTCTGGAGGCGATCCGAGACTATCGCGAACGCACCGGCCACGAGGTACGCTTCTATCAGGCGAGCAGCTCGGAGATGTTCGGGGCGGCCCCGCCGCCTCAAAATGAAACGACCCCCTTTCATCCGCGCAGCCCCTACGCCTGCGCCAAGCTATACAGCCACTGGCAGACGATCAATTACCGTGAAAGCTACGGCATGTTCGCATGCAGCGGAATTTTGTTCAACCACGAGAGCGAGCGGCGCGGCGAAACATTCGTCACGCGCAAGATCACGCGCGCCGCAACTCGTATCCAAATGGGCCTGCAGGACAAGCTATACTTAGGAAATCTCAGCGCCAAGCGCGACTGGGGGTTCGCAGGCGACTATGTGGAGGCGATGTGGCGGATGCTTCAGGCGGACCAGCCCGACGACTTTGTCATCGCGACTGGAGAGGCGTACTCCGTTCAGGAATTCGTGGACCGCACCTTCGCGATGCTGGAGCTCGATCCGAGGCGCCACGTCGAAATCGACCCGCGCTACTACCGGCCCGCCGAAGTGGACGCTTTGCTGGGGGACGCCTCCAAGGCGCGAACGAAATTGGGATGGTCGCCCACGGTCACATTCGACGGTCTGATCCGTCGAATGGTGGAGCATGATCTGATGCTCGCCCGCCGCGAGAAACTTCTGCTCGGCGCGGGCCATGGCGCCGGCTCCACACAAGGCCAGGACACATAATGGATCTCACCGCGCCCATCTTCGTCGCCGGCCACCGAGGTCTCGTCGGCTCCGCCATTGTCCGCGCCTTAGGACGCGCAGGGTTCTCGAACCTCGTTCTGCGCTCACGCGCGGAGCTCGATCTTCAGGATTCGCATGCCGTGAAGGCGTTCTTCGCGGAGCGCCGCCCGGAGTACGTGTTCATGGCCGCCGCGAAAGTGGGCGGTATCCTGGCGAACAGCGCGCAGCCGGTCGAGTTCCTCACGCAAAATCTTCAGATCCAGAACAATGTGCTTCTTTCCGCTCACGAATCGGGAGTACGAAAGCTGCTGTTTCTGGGCAGTTCCTGCATCTACCCCAAGATGGCGCCGCAGCCGATCCGCGAGGATTCGCTGCTGACCGGTCCGCTCGAACCGACCAACGAAGCGTATGCGATCGCAAAGATCGCCGGAATCACCCTCTGCCAGGCTTTGCGCCAGGAGTACGGCGCGAACTTTATCTCCGTGATGCCGACAAACCTCTACGGCCCCAACGATAACTTCGACCTAAAGACATCACACGTCCTGCCCGCCTTGCTGCGCAAATGCCACACGGCGCGCGTCACCCATGCGCCCAGCCTGGAGCTGTGGGGGACCGGGTCGCCGCGCCGGGAGTTCCTGCACGCCGACGATCTCGCCGAAGCCGCTCTGTTCTTGATGGAGAACTATGACAGCCCTGAGATCATCAATATTGGAACGGGCGAGGACATTCCGATCATCGACCTCGCGCGTCTGATCCAATCGATTGTGGGTTACGAGGGAGAGATCGTGTTCGACGCATCGAAGCCCGACGGAACGCCGCGCAAGCTTCTGGATGTGTCTAAACTGCATGCACTGGGATGGAAGGCGCGTATTTCTTTGGAAGAGGGAATCACCGAAGTTTACCGGCAGACGGATACGAGCGGATGGGTTTGATAGAATGGGCGGCGCCGATCAGCGCCGCCCATTGTTTTTTTTCAAGAGAGAATCCGCCGCCGGGCGCGGGTGAAGACGGCGACGCAGTTGGGGTCCCATTGCGTTCCGGCGCCGTCTTCCAGGATTGTGAGGGCGCGTTCCTGAGACATTCCCTTGCGATAGGGACGGTCGGTGGTCATGGCGCTGTAGGCGTCGGCGACGGCCATCAGGCGCGCGACCAGCGGGGTTTCTTCTCCGCACAGACCGAAAGGGTACCCTTCTCCGTCCCAGCGCTCGTGATGGTGGCGCGTGGCGTCGAGCGCATCTTCGAAGCCCGGAACGGAGCCGATCATCATGGCGCCCATCATCGGATGCTGCTTGACCGCCTGATACTCGTCGTCGGTCAATTTGCCCGGTTTGCGCAGAATCGCGTCTGGAACGCCGATCTTGCCGACATCGTGCAGCAGCGCCGCGACCTGCACCTGATACTGCGCCCGCTCGTCCAGCCCCAGCTCCCGCGCGATCTGCAGGCTATACTCCATCACATCCTCGGAGTGACGGCGCGTGTAGCGATCCTTGTTGTCCACGGCGGTCACGAGCGCGTCCAGCATGGTAAAGCCGTCCACGGAGTTCGTCAGCCGCGCGCGCAGCTGCTCCGCGCCCTCCGCCACTCCTCCGAACTTGTCGCGCAGAAGCCGGGCGTCGGCAGCCGCCAGAAACTCCAGGCTCCCCGGGCCATCGACTGGAAGCGTGGCCGTTCCCACCGAAAATGTCAGCGGCACTTCCTGGTCGTAGCCAGGCGGGCGGTAGGAAACTCCCTCCAGCACGTTCCGCATCCGTTCGCCGATCTGCTCCACATCCGCCGCCGCGTCTCCATGAACCAGGATCGCAAACTCATCGCCGCCAAAGCGTGAGAGCGCGCTGAGCTGTTCGGAGGCCGCCGTGGCGCCTTGAAGCAGATGGGCGACCTGACGCAGGACATCGTCCCCCACGACATGGCCGTAAACATCGTTGAAGAAACGAAAATTATTCAGGTCCATCAGTACGACGGCCAGCGGTGTCCCATTTCGTATATGGCGCTCCACCGATCGCTTCAGCCGATCGTGAAACGCGCGATGGTTGCAAAGTCCCGTCAAGGCGTCGTAGTCGGCGCGCTCGATCGCTTCCGCCAACATGCGCTCACGTTCCTGCTCCATCGCCTTGTATCGCGTCACATCATAGAGCGACACCAAACGCGCCATGCGTCCCTGATAGAAAATCGCGTTTGAAGAAACATCCACCCACAGGATGGAGCCATCTTTACGGCGATGCCGCCATGCTCCGCCCACGGACCGATCCTGGGACAAGTGAGCCACGCGCCGGCGCATGGCGTCGCTATCGCCGGGGGGCCGGATGTCGTCAAGCGTCAACGTCAGAAACTCCTGCCGCGAGTATCCGTAACTCGCGACCGCCATTTCATTGACTTCCAGCAATTTGAGGCTCTGAGGATCGTACACCCACATCGGCTGCGGATGGCGCATAAATAGATCCGTGTCAGCCAGGGACGACAGCGTCGTCGACCGACGGACGAGAGACGGCGACGCCGTCGACGTTCTTGGACTGCATAACCCCTCCATGATTCCCTCGCACTTTCATTCGATGGAAACAATCAGCGCCAAAGCGCGCCGCAGAATACGCTGAGCCTATCCACGGCGAGTAAGAATCATCAAGATCCCTATATTGCAACGACGTCCTTTAGACGATAAATGTTCAAAAAATCATCAACACTTTAATATACCCATTCGAGGCCGGTTAATGCCCGTGATAATTGCGTGTTCGAAGGAACATTTTATGTTACAATAGAGGTCATAAAAGTGATACTCCCCGCAGCCGCCAGCGGCAATTCTTCGCAAGGATCGTACGAATGCTTCAGTTTTACCGAACCCTCCACCACTGCGCCTCGCTGCTGCTCGCCGGCGTCGCGTTCATGGGCCTGAGCGCGCAGGCTCAGCCTGCGGCGAACATCGCCGTTACGGGCAGCCCAAGCGCCCGGCATGGCGCTTTGATGGAGCGCGCTGCGCCGGCGGCGAGCGATACGCTCCATCTGGTGTTCGCGCTTTCAAGCCGGCGACAGGGGGCGCTGAGTTCATTTGTCCAGTCGCAGTACGATCCGTCCTCGCCGAATTTTCACCGCTGGCTCACGCCGGACGAGTTTGGAGCGCGGTTCGGAGCGGAGGATTCCGATGTGGACACCATCACGCAATATGCAAAGTCGCAGGGGTTCGCGGTCACACAGGTCTGGCCGAATAAAATGTTTGTTTCGGTGGATGCGCGCACAGCAGATGCTGAGCGCGCATTCGGCGTGAAGCTGCATAGCTATCTCCGGCCGCAAGTCGAAATCGCCGCCGGCCTGCCGGCGACGTTCCATGCGCCGGACCGCGCTCCGGCTCTGCCGTACGAAATTGCGGGACGCGTTCAGGGGCTGTTCGGTCTTTCCAATGAAGCCGCCGCTCGCCCCGCTTTGGTGCGAGGCCAAGATTTCGCTGCTCCGGCGACGCCGCTTGCCGCCGCGCCTCACATCGCGACATTGACTACTCCCGCCACTCCTAGCACGCTTGCCGCTTATTACGGCTTCGATCGTCTGCATCTGCATGGGATCAACGGCGACGGGCAGTCCATCGCCATCTTTTCGCCCACACATTACAGCGCTGCGGACTTCGCGTCGTTCCGATCGACCTACAGTCTTACCGGAACGACGGTGACCGAGGTGCTGGTCAACGGAGGACCGACGGATTCCGACGGCGCGGACGAAGCTGCGCTGGACCTGGACGTCATTGTCGGACAGGCGCCGCACAGCCATATTTACCTTTATGAAAGCCCGAACGACAGCAATTTGGCGATCTGGAATAAAATTGCTTCGGACAATATTCCAGTGGTCTCAGTGAGCTGGGGCAACAGCGAGCAGGACATCACGTCGGCCTACGCCAATTCCGTCAATACGATTTTGCAGCAGATGTCGGCGCAGGGGCAGAGTGTCTTCGTCGCGACCGGCGATTTCGGTTCGTTTGACGGGAACAATATCACGCCGTCCGTCGATTTCCCCGCATCCAGTCCCTATGTCACCGGCGTCGGCGGAACATCCATTCCAAACGGCGTTACGGAAACTGGCTGGTCCGGGTCCGGCGGCGGGCTAAGCGTATTTTTCAGTCGTCCGTTCTGGCAGGCCGGCCCCGGCGTCATCAATACGAGCAGCACCGGTTTCCGCCAGCTTCCAGATATCGCCACGCTTGCCGATACGGAGAACCCAGGCTACCGGATTTACAGCGGAGGAAGGCTGCGGATATTCGGCGGCACCAGCGCCGGCGCTCCATTGCTCGCCGCGGCGAACACGCTGATCAACCAGGGCTTGAACGGCCGCACCGGTCAGCTCACGCCGAAGCTTTATCAGTTCGGCGGGAACACATCGAACGCGCCGCAGGCGTTCACCGATATTCTCTCGGGCGGCAACGGGACCTTTTCCTGTACGGCGCGATGGGATTATGTGACGGGCTGGGGAAGCCCGAAGGTGGCGGGATTGTATTCGCTGATCGTGCCGACTCCGCTTGGCCCCGATCCGCCAGTCATTTCTCAGCTGACGCCAAGCTCCGCTCCTGCGGGCAGCCTGGGTGTGACCATCACCGTGACAGGAACGAACTTCACCGCGTCCTCCATCGTGCGCTGGAACGGAACGGCGCTGCCGACGCAGGTCGTTTCTTCGACCTCGCTGACGGCGACCGTCCCTGCGTCGTTTCTGACGGCCGTGGGAACCGCCGCGATTACCGTTTCCGACCCGAGCAGCACGACGCCGGCTGGCCCGCTGACATTCACTATCACAACGCCGCACTCGTTCGCGCCCGGACTGCAGATGATCTCGGCGCCTTACGATTACACGGGAACGCCCTTCACCACTCTCTTTGGAAACATTACCGTTAAGATCGCGACGTGGGAGCCAGCCGCTGAGAACTATGTACTGAACCCAACGCCGCCGGCGGATACATTCCATCTCGGCCGCGCTTACTGGGTGCGGCTGGGGACGACCGCGAACCTTCCCGCGTTAGGAACGGCGGCTCCGGCAAACGCTCCATATACCGTCCCCATCGCCGCCGGCTGGAATATGATCGGCGATCCGTTCAACGCCTCCGCAGCGATCAGCTCGCTGCAAGTCACGGCGGGAGGGACGACCAAATCCTTCGCAGCGGCGGTCACGGCGGGAACCGTCAGCGGGACCCTCTACCGTTACGACGCCGCGCTGCACTATTACATCGGGCAGACAAGCGGGGCGCTGGCGCCGTTCGCGGGCTATTGGATTTACGCCGCCCAACCGTGCAGCCTTGTGTTCCCGGCGCCATAGATTCCCGTCACGCCTCTCATTCTTGAATCCGTCACGTTTTTGGCGTCAATCGTCACGGCGCTGTCACGATTGAGCCGCTATACTGGTGACAGATCGCAATTCATGGAGACACACATTTTAAGTGAGAGGCCGTTCGCCCTTGCGATTTTGTCTTCCCGGCGCCATCGTTTCCAGCCGCGGCGGGCTGGAAACCTGGTAATTTTACGGTGCAACCGATCTATGTACCCAAAATAATCATGGGTTTACTCACTAAAAATTATAATCCTGGTAAGACTCTGGATTAAATTTTCATGAATCGTGATATAATGACTCCGTGTAGGCATAGATGTCCGCCTGCTTCAAGTAGTAGCGATCTCTTCGCCCAATTATTTTTTGTCCCTTGTCATTTTAGGGCGAATGCTTAAGAAAGATACAATGATCCGCAAAAATACAATCTATACCAGGCCGCTTGCGGGCGTCGCTTTGGCGATGTCATTGAGCTTGCTTGGAACCGGCGTGAATGCGGCGAGCGGCTCACAAGGCGTTCCACCCGCGTCGTTTATCAATTATCATGTCGATACAGTCCAGCAGCTTTCGCAGCAAGTCGAGCTCGATCCGAAGGTGCGAACCCAGCTGGCGCGTCACTTCCATATGACTGGCCCGCAGCTTGTGACCTATATCAACAAGCATCTGAAGCTGAAGCGCCTGAGCACGTCGAAAAAGTATCGCGTATACTGCGTCGACCGCCATGGACGCGAGTTCTACATCATGACCCGCCTTCCGGCCGGCACCCCCGTCTTCGTCTCGAAGTCGACCGGGCAGCCGATCCTGAAGGTGGCCTGCGGCAACCCCATGGTTTCCGTTCTGCCGCATGCCGACATGGAGAGCACCCCGGCCCCGGGAACCCTCCAGGGCAAAAAGAAGCAGTTGGCGTCCGACCTGACGCCGTCGCCCTTCGACACGCTCAACGGCCATAACCAGCATAGCGAAGACTCGGATATCGTTTCTCCGGGACCGGGCGAAGTGCTCGTCACGAAGAACATTCCCGATACGATCACGGAGCGGTTCTTCACGCCTAATGTCATTCCTGAGACCATTATCCATGGTGGCGGCTTCAGCCCGTTCTGGCTGCTCCCGGTGGTTGGCGGCTTCATCTCGAATACGACCGGCAGCTCGACCGGAACCACGACTGGAACGCCTAACGGCACCACGACCGGCGTCACGACCACTGGCGACACCACAACCGGTGAAACAACCACTGGCGACACAACTACAGGCGGAACGACGACTGGTGACACCACCACCGGTGGAACGACAACCGGCGACACCACGACCGGCGGAACAACCACTGGCGACACCACCACAGGTGTGACCACGACCGGCGACACGATTGGCACAACCACCACAGGAGACACGACAGGAACGACCACGGGAAATACGAATGTTCCTGAAGGCGGTTCGGCTCCCGCGATCATGATCGGTGTGATGATGCTGGCCGCATACGGCTTCATCCGCCGCCGCAAACTCTCTTAACCAAAATAAAAAAGCGGAGGAGCCAAAATCTGGCTCCTCCGCTTTTTTATTGTCTGAGCCTACCGGCTTCCAGTCAAAAGATATTCACGACCCGGCCCGCCAGCAGCACGATGACGGCCAGCGAGATGAGCGACTGGATCATCATCAACACCTTCGACCAGCGCGTCAGCACCAGGGTATCGGTGGGTGAAAAAGCCGTGCTGGTATTGAACGCCAAAAACAGATAATCCACAAACGTCGGCGCCCAGTTCTCCTCGCCCGCCAGCCGCCGCGCATCCTCGCTCATTGTCATCTGCGGAAAGAGAAAGGCGCCGTCCTTGTGCCCCAACGTCCGTCCGCGCTCAAACGGGCCACCGGCGTCCAATCGCCAATACCACTGCGCGAAGACGAGGACATTGCTCGTCCATAGCGCCACCGCGGACCGCAGCAGCTGCATGGGAGTCTCCGTGTGCATCGGCAGCGCATGCACCAGTCGGACCAGCGAGACCACCATCGAAAGCGTCAAAATCCCCAGCGTTAGAAAGCCCATCCGGCGATGCGCTTCATGATGCCCAATTCGTAAGGCGAAGAGGCTCGGAATCAGCATCACGCAGACAAAGGCAAGCTGCAATCCGCGCGGTCCAAGCAAAAGACTTTCCGGCAGCGCCATATACAGGCCGCCCAATGCAAGCATCGTCAGCACGATAGGCCAATGCGGCTCCGGCGCATCGCCCGCATCCAGATCCTCGTGAGAAGCGTCGTTCACAGCCGTCATTTACGATTGCCCCTCAACAAAATCTTCCGTCACTCAAAGTTCCGCACACATTGCCACACACCCGCCGGGGGAACGGCAAAGGCGTGAAGCCCCGCGCAAAGCGTAATGCGCTCATCGCGCATAAGCTCTCCCCGGCAGTCGAGCACCTGAAGCCGCCGCTCCCCGAGATCTTCCAGCAGTTCCAGCGCAAGCCGCCCAGCGCGAGTTCCATTGACCACAAAAACATCGCGCTCGCCCACGCCGTCCAGCGGCAGCAGGGCGCTCTCGCTGTAAATGGCGGCCACCAACTCCCGATCCGTGAAGCTGCGGACCATGGGATAGCAGAGATCCGGCTGCAGCGGCTCCAGGCGGCCATCTAGAAGCGCTTCGCGATGCGCCGTCCAAAAACCCATCCAGAACAGAAGCATCGCGCGATGGTCTTCTGGAATACGATCGAGCAGCACGGAAATTTGCGGCACGGAAAACAGCACATTCAACAATTGGAGCGCAGCCGCTTCCACGGGCTCAAGCGGGCTCCACATCAGCATGTCGGCGTGCGCGGGCGTATCGCCGGAAAGCAGACGGATGTCCAGAACACGCAGGCGGTTCGTGACGGCGTCGTTCGGGCAGTCGCCGGCGCGAAACAGATTGCCGTACTTACGCATCAGCGGGCCAATATAGCTTTGACGGAACTCAATCATCACATCCGGGTTGATGGCCCGCAGCCGCGCCATCACATCCGTCAGCAGCCGGTCCGCCGCTTCCGAGACGGAGTCGTAATCCCGCCCGCCTCCGATCAGGCCAGCGGCCTCCTCGGTGTCGCCCATCGAATCGACGAAGTCGAGCTTGAATCCGTCCAGCCCCCACTCGCGCAGCGCGCGCTCATAGATCCCGATCAGATATTCGCGCGCCTCGGGAAAGCGCGGATCCAGGATCGCGGCGCCGAAATGGTCGCTGTCGGCAAGAAATTTGCCTTGAAACTTTTGATAAGCGTCGCTGTGGCGTCCGATAAACGGCACGGAGTACCAGAGCAAAAACGCCATGCCCTCCGCGTGGACGGCGTCCACAAAGGCGCGCATGTCCGGGATGCGCTCGGGGCGCCAGTCGCCGCAGTAAGCGTAACCACGCGCTCCGTCCAGCGTCTGCCACCCATCGTCAACGATCACAGCGCCGCATCCCAGCGGCTTCGCCAGACGGCACTGCTCCAGCACGGATTCGGGGGAAATCGCCTGATGGAAGCTATACCAGGTCGAGTACATCGGCCGCCGCGCCGTCTCGGGGACATGGCACGGTTCATACCCGGGCAGCCGCGCCCACCAGTCCGAAACGCCGTGCAGCGCGTCAAAGTAGGGAATGTCACGAGTATCGACCCACAGGGTCAATTCATATCGTTTGATCGGCGGAGAAGGGTCGGCGAACAGCGTCACGGAACATTCGAATTCCGCCGTTTCCTCGATCAGCGCAGCGGCGCAACGCAGTCCGTGCAGTGCATCGGACGCGGCAAACGTGAGCCGGTTGGCTCCCGGTTGACTGTAAAGGCAAACCACGGGCGCATGGTTCGTCGCCTTCGAAGGAAACCCCTTGCCCAAACGATAGGTAATCCCCCGATCGCGCCCGGCGGCGGGTGTCCATGACGCCTGGATATCGACATCGGGATGGCTCCAGACGATCTTGACGTTTGGGGGCGGCGCAGGCCGCGCGGCGGTCAGGGTGACCGTGACAGTTTGCAGGCCGAGAGCAATCTGCTCGCGCGACAGATTGACTTGGAAGGCGCCGGGGTCGCCCTCCAGACGAAATTCATGACTTGCGACTGGGAGGATATCTGTGTGTGTCATGGAGATTCGGGACCTATTCCCCCGCCGAAGTAAACTTCGGCCTCCCCTTTTCCCAGCAAGGGGCTAAAGCCCGGGAAAAGGGGCGTTCATCATTAGAGGCCAGGCGAGTTTTGTCGTTGCCTACGAAGAATTTTAGTCCGAACTGGACTCTTGCCACAACACGGAACACTCGCCTGGAACTTAATTACCAGCACCCCTTTTCCCGCCCGAAGGGCCTTGCTGGGAAAAGGGGAAATCGAGCTTTAGCTTGATGGGGGAATAGGTCCCTCCACTGTCAATACCTTGCGCAGGTTCTTGGCCCAGGATTGAGCCAGCAGATCCGTGCTCGCCATCTGCGCCGCTTCGGCTTCCGTCGGTTCGACAATCAGCACCGGGCGCTCTCCCATCAGGACCAGGGAGGGGCCGTTCACGGGATACGCGGAGAGATCGATGGTCTTGACGGAGTCGACCGCGCCGGCGCCAAGGCGGTGAGAGATGATGTTCAGCCGGGCTCCCAGCACATCGGCGTATTCGGCGGCCGTGAAGCCGCCGGGCTGTGGGCCGCGCAGGGTGGCGACGAGCTTATCACGCAGGTAGACCTGCCCGGTGGCGCCGCCCACCTGGAAGAAATCGTCGGTGACGGTCAATGGGGGGTTCTCGGAAACGGTCGGCTCCGGCGCGTTGTTCGGGCGCCAGTTGACGCGCGGGAGGAGCTGCTGCAGCTTCTTCGCCCAGCCTGTCGCGAGTTTCAGCGGTTCGCCAGAACTGCCCGCCGAGATAGCAGTCTGTTTGTCCACTTCGATCAGGCGGCGCCCAACAGCGTAGACCACCGGCGGTTTACCCGCCGGTGTGTAAACAACGACATCGGCGGGGGTGATGCCCGGAATGGCCAGCAGACGCGTCAGCCGCTCCTCGATCGCCCCCACCCTTTGCTGCGGCGTCATCCCTCCGACGGATGAGCGCAGACGCATTACCACTTCACCGCCGAGCGTGACGTCCGCCGGAGTATCCTGGGCGTAAACACGTCCGACTGCGACAGCCGCCAGCGCCGCCG
This sequence comes from Capsulimonas sp., assembly GCF_039929585.1. NCBI lineage: Bacteria > Bacillati > Armatimonadota > Armatimonadia > Capsulimonadales > Capsulimonadaceae > Capsulimonas > Capsulimonas sp. The sequence goes on along the minus strand of NZ_JBDSQY010000256.1, from coordinate 8,149 downwards.
CGGCCATAATTCTCCGGCAATTCGCCGCACACGCCCCTGCCCAATATGGGACTCCGTTACGCTGTTCCACCACACATCGCACCTCCATAATTCCTAAGCTGCGACTTTCGGCGCGATCGCCCATCGTCGACTGAAATCGCATCACTGCGTCCCAAGGTAATGACTGATACCCAGTTTGCAAGGTTCCCATGCAGGCCCGCGTTTATAAATCTTCCCCAGCGGGAAGAATCTAGTTCACCCTTCTCGTTTGGCGTTCGCCAAAGATAACCTGCGAGTCTCAGCTGCGAAAGAAAGGCTGGAGTTCGATGTCCGAGTATGAACATTCCATCGTGGTCGAAGCCGCGCCGGAGGCCGTGTTCGACTTCGTCACTAACATCCAAAATGCGCCGATACTTATCTCCTCCCCCAGTTCCGCTCAGACCTCGGAAACGGAGCGCGCGCCGTCCGAATGGATGCGTGTTTATCCGGGCGAGTATCTGATGGAGTGGGGCTCCGACGGAGACCAATTTTATTCCGGCTGGCTTCAGATCGACGAAATGGACGACACATTTTCGGAAATCACCATGCACTTGTCCTATCCCAGCCGCCTGGATATGGGAGCGGCGTCCGTCGATCGAGACCTGCAGTCCGCAATGCAGACAATCAAGCAGCAGGTCGAACGGCGATTGCTAAACTCCGACACCGGCATTCTTTAAACCTTCCCTCCTCTCGCGGCGCCGTGCTGCTTAATAATACGCAGCACGGCGTCTTTTCGTCTCTTGATTCCATTCTTCCATTTCTCGCTTCAAATCTTCCATTCGCAAAATATGCAATTTATTCACTTGGCTGAAGAGGGCAGGAGATTCGCCGCATTCCCACGAATAGCCGCCGTAATCCGACCGACGAATGGGAGCCTTCATGATAGTTTCTCGCCGCCCAGCGCGCTGGCGCCTCGTTTTGCTCGCTCTGGCGCTTCTGGCTCCCCTCTCCGCGCGGGCTCAGGGCGATGAGCAAAAACCAGAAAGCCGCGAACACCAGTTGGCGCACTTTGCGTCGCACGACGGCAATGTTCTTTTTCTCGTCGCCGGGGTGGCTCTGCCGTTGCTGCGCGACGGCGGACAGGGCAAAGACCACGCGCTCCGCGTCGTGGATAGCCTGGCGACCACCGCGCTTTTGACCGAAGGGCTCAAAGCCCTGACAAAAGAAAAACGACCAGACAGCGATGAGCACAATAGTTTCCCCAGCGGACATGCGTCCGCCGCATTCGCAGTCGCCACGATGGAGAGCGCGTTCCATCCCAAGGAAGCGCCGCTCTGGTTTCTGGGAGCGGCGACGATCGGCTGGTCGCGCATCCGCCTGAACCGGCATTATACTCACGACGTCGTCGCCGGAGCGCTCCTTGGCTTCGGCGTGGCGCGCTGGGAGGTTCCGAAGACCAACGGCCTGATCCTGACCCCGTATATCAACCCGAAAGACCGCTCCGTGCGTCTGGAGCTGGGACGCGGTTTCTAAGGCGCAGAACAAGCTTATGACACTCCATTCACCACAGAACGACGCCCCGCGCCCGCGAGTCGTGATCATCGGAGGCGGGTTTGGCGGCTTGAACGCCGCCCAGACACTGCGGGACGCCCCGGTGGACATCACGCTGCTCGACCGCACCAATCACCACTTGTTCCAGCCCCTGCTCTATCAGGCGGCGACCGCGACCCTGGCGTCCAGCGACATCACCGCGCCGATCCGCGGCGTCCTGCGCCGCCAGAAAAACGTGACGGTGCTGATGGGCGAAGCCACAGGCATCGATGTCGCCCGCAAGGCCATTCAGGTGAAGGGATTGCCGGAGCTGGAATATGATTATCTGATCGTCGCCGCTGGAGCGCGCCATTCCTATTTTGGGCATCCCGAATGGGAGGCGTTGGCCCCGGGCTTGAAAAGCATCGACGACGCGCTGGAGATCCGGCGGCGCTTTCTCACGGCGTTCGAGCTGGCGGAAGAATCTACCGACGAAGAAGAGCAGCGGAGCCTGATGACTTTCGTCATCATCGGCGGCGGGCCGACCGGCGTAGAGCTGGCGGGGATCATGATCGAGATCGCACGCCAGGCGCTGCGCGAGGACTTCCGCCGGATCGACACCGCCCAAACACGCATCGTGCTGCTGGAAGGCGGCCCGCACATTCTCCCCGCCTTTCCCGAGGCGCTTTCCCGCAAGGCTCGGAAGGATCTGGAAGAGTTCGGCGTCGAAGTCCGGACGAAAGAGCTGGTCACCCGGATCGAACCGGACGCCGTCTGGGTCGGCGAAGAGCGGATCGCGACGCGCACGGTGTTCTGGGCCGCCGGCAACGCCGCATCCCCCCTCACGAAGTCGCTGGGCGCTCCGCTGGACAAAGCGGGCCGTGTGGAAGTCAACGCCGACCTTTCAGTCCCCGGTCACCCGGAGATCTTCGCGATTGGCGATATGGCCCTGGTATTGCAGCGCGGCAAGCCTGTCCCAGGGGTCGCGCAGGGCGCCATCCAAGGAGGGCAATTGGCCGCCGAGAATATCCGCCGCTCCGTCGCGGGCCAGCCGCGCGTTCCGTTTCGGTATTTCGACAAGGGGAATTTGGCGACGATCGGACGCGACCACGGCATTGCTGATCTGCGCGGTCTGCATCTCTCCGGACGCCTGGGATGGTGGCTCTGGCTGCTGGTGCACATCCTCTTCTTGATCGGATTTCGCAACCGCGCCAGCGTCCTGCTGCAGTGGGCGATCTCCTATTTGACCTACCAGCGCAGCTCACGCCTCATCTCGCATCTCGATCCGAAAGATGGGAAAATTTCCTCTTGACACGGCGAACATATGTTTGCTACAATGCGGCATGAGAAACAGCAGCCGATCTTCCGTTCCGGCGGCCATTGCCGCACCCAACCAAACCGCGTTAATCTTCGCCGAAACGCCGTCGGCTCAGCCTGTCCGAGCCGCGATCCCACCCGTCACAAAGCCCGCCCGGGCCGCAGCCTCACCCACGGTAAAGCCTGCCCGAGTTTCGGCCTCACCCACGGCCAAGGCGGCGGGCGCGCTGGCGATGAAGCCTGTCAAACAAGCGTTTTCGCCATCTGTCGCTTTACCGACGCCCGCGCCGAAAGCCGTCCGTACACCCGCCGCGCCAGCGCCCATCCACACGCCCACTCCAGCGGCGCGCACCCGCGCCCCCAGAATACCAACTGAGCCGCCTCCCGTCCCGTCGGCGAATGCGAAGCCGATCGCCGCAAAGCCGATCGCCGCAAAGCCGACTGTCGCAAAGCCGATCACGCAAAAGGCACAGGCCGCCAAAACACCGGCGACCAAGACGGTGACGCCCCCCGCGAAGGCCGTCACGCCACGTGCGAAGACGGGGAAGGCGGCGGAACCTATTCTCGCGCCTCCGGCGCTTGTAGTGGCTGCAAAACGCAAAGCAAGCGCACCCGAAGCCAAAGCTCCCGCGCTCAAAGCGCCGCCCTCGAAAACGGCGGCGCCCGCTAAAGCCGCAGCGCTGGCTGCAAAGCCCGTGAAATCGGCGGGCAGAACGCCGATTTCCAAAGCGATAAAACCTGTCGTCAAATCGTCCAAAGCGGCTGCCGCTCCTGTGAGAGCGCCGCGCGTTCCCGCCGCTCCGCCGGAGCCGGTGCTGGAATGGGGACGCCTGTGGCGGATGAGCGGGCGACATGGAGTGGCGTATGTGAAGAACGCGCAGCTGGCCGGTGAACTGCTGGACATCGAGCCGCGCAATCTGGCGAAGGCGGCGATGGCCGTGTACTACGACCGCAAGGGCCGCGCCTTTGCGTGGCAGATCCGTATCGACACCGCCCGCTGGGACGATCTTGTGCAGCGGCTTTCGTAAGAATAAGTCAGGCGCGGAAGCATTGCGAGATGAGCGCCGGGGGCCGCTCGCCATTGACCTGCGGGCGGCGAAACCAGTATCATAGGGGAATGATCGAATACAGTAAGCCTCTCCTGGCGGCGCGCGGCTCGGAGGCGGGCCGATGAGTGAGGCGTTTGAGTCGCATTACGGAAGTCCGAATGAAAGCCCGGGGTTTCAGCTTTGGCGCGTCAGCAATCTCTGGCAGCGGCAGATCCGCAAGGCGCTGCTGCCTTTGGAGTTGACCCACGTGCAGTACGCCATTTTGACCGTGACCGCATGGCTTTCCGACGGCGATGAACCGATGACCCAGGCGGAGATTTCCCGACTGGCGGGAACGGACGAGATGATGACGTCGCAGGTCGTGCGAGCGCTGGAGAAGCGCGGCCTGCTCTCGCGCGAGCGGCACCGCCAGGATTTTCGCGCCTTCCAGATCCTCGTCACCGATGCCGGCCGCGAACTGGCCGAACGCGCCATCGCCTGTGTCGAGGCCACGGACGAAGCATTCTTCGCCAAACTCGGCGATGAATCCCCTTACCTGACTTATCTTATCAGTCGTCTCACAGATGGAGAATAAACACATAAAAGCCCGGCGGCGCTTTTGACAGGCGTCGCCGGGCTTTTGTGTGTTTGAGTTTGTAACGACCGCTATCGGATCGGTGAAGTAGACGTTTGCTGGGAGTCGACGGCTGCCTCCTCTTCCAAATCAACTTCTGTTCCCGGGTCGCCACGCAGGGCGGGGGTATGGTTGTAACCCCGCCACGTCTCACGGTCACGCGCGATGTCTTCGTCTCCGTACTCGGGCGCATTGGGGTCGTGGCCGGTATAGCCCGTACTATGGAAGTGCTCGGCCCGGCGGTCAATGTCCACAGCGCCATGATCGTGGAAGACATTCAGCGCCTTTTGCGCCAGATGCTCCGCCGCCGTAACCGTGAGCAGCGTACCGCCGCGCCGCATTCCCTCCGCGTAGTAATGGGCATGCTTGTCGGGAACGCCCGCTTCCACCAGCGCGGAAATCAAGCCGCCGCTTTGCGCGCCGGCTCCGGCGAGGGCTGCGATCAGCGGCCCCGCCGCAACAACGGACCCAATCCCGGAAATCGAGAGGGAGCCCAGACCGCTGGCCAGGAGCCCACCCATGGGAAGGATCGGCACGGGCGCCCCAATCCCGGCGTCGCCTTTTTCATCCAGCATCTCGCGAGCGCGATCTACCGTATAAAGCTCATCGCGATCGCTCATCCCAATGCCCCGGCGGTTCGCCGCGACACTGATGTTGTCGCGGGAAATCCCCGCCACCGCCGTCAGGTCACGCACCGTTGCGCGCGCCTCTTCAAAGTCGTCGAACAGACCCACGATCGTTTTCGCCATGATTTCTCACTTTCAGTCCGAACCGCCGGTCTGTCCGCATTACGCCATCAGACTCGGCTCGATTATTTCTTCACCGTCAGCTGATTGACGACTTTCGTCACGCCTTCGATCTTCTTCGCATCGGCGACGGCCGCCGAAATCGCAGCCGGGGTCGCCTGGGTTCCGCGCAGCACAACCGTTTGGCTCTTGGTGTCGACATTGATATCCCGAGCCGCTACCTTGCTGTCGCCGATCAGTGCGTTCTTCACCTTCATGGTGATCTGCGCATCGCCGAGCGCGCCGTTGGGATTAGTGGATGGCTTGTTCATCATCGTGCCGCCCGGACCGCCCGGCTGCACGGGGGCGCCCGGGGTCGGCGCGGCAGGGGCAGTCGTATCCGCCGTGTTCTCTTCGGCCTTCGGTCCGCAGCCCGCAGCAAGCGCGACGGTCAGCATCGCCGCCAGCGACATCGCAGCCCATCGGTTCTTCATCATCCCGCTCATTTGGTCAATCATCCCTGAGTTCTCCTTGATTATCCGCTCCCGGCACAGTCGCCGGAATAATTCGCTTATACCCTGGGAGCGCGGCAGACAAACTCACTCCAGGGAAATGCAACTTTTTCGGCGTTCGCCTGTCCATAGTAAAGAGAAGACAAGTGGACAAGGAGATATGATGAAACTTTCTTTAGGAATCGCCGGGGCCGTCGCCCTGAGCCTGATCGCCGGACCGGGCCGGGCGGACGTCACGATGGTGGCCCATACGCACATGGATATGCCTTCGATGCGTGGCGGCGCTTCGACGCCGGCAATGCAGGCGCAGATCGATAAGATGAGCAACACCACGACGTATATCAGTGGGCATAAAGTCCGCACGGACACCGCGATTATGTCCATGATCGTGGATCAGGACGCCGGCAAGATGTGGTTTCTGAACAACACGGCGCATACGTACACAGTCACGACCTTCAGCCCCGCAGATGCAAAGAAGATGGCCGCACAGATGCTCAAGGGACAGCCAGGAAAATCCAAAGGGATGACTTATAAAGTGACCGACACCGGCCGCACCACCAAGGTGCTGGGGCACACGGCGCGGCATTATATCGTCAAAACGACCATGGATATCATGGGGAAACCCACGACAATGACCCAGGACATCCTTGCGGCGCAGGATCTGTCCACGGCGGATATGGGCGTGATGGGCGGCAAGGGCGCAGGTCAAGTCCATGGGCTCCCCCTGGTGACGACTACGACTTACCACGGCGGAATGACCGAAGGCATGACGATGAAACAGACCGTCACTTCTCTCACCACCACTCCCATCCCGGCGTCGACCTTTGCGCTCCCGGCAGGCTATACGAAGACAGAAAGTCAGGGATCGTTCCCCATGGGCGGCATGCGCAGATAATAAACAAACCCCATTTTTCGTCTTAGAACAGCGCGTCACTCTGCTACGAGTGACGCGCTGTTCTTTTTTCGATGAGAAGCCCCTAACGCGACGCTTGCTCGCCACCGACAATGGAACCTGTCAATTGGAACTGGTTTCTCACTCCTACTGCCGGGCCATTGCCGCCCCGAGACAACGCCTCAAGACCGATAAAAGTTTGCGTCACAGCGATGCTGCCGCCCATGAGAATTGCGGCCATCGCATACGCCTAAGCCATCGCTTCACACGCCGGCAAGAAGAAAACTCGTCGTGCCGCCTCTGTACACTCCGTTACCATAGCTAACGCCTCACTCGTCTCTGACGGCATCCGCCGTCAGGGACTTTTTTGTGCGCCTTATCTCGGAGCGCAGCCATGCCGCCCTATTGTCTGAAGGCGATTTCGCCGATAATTTGGGCTGATGCGCCGTGCTTTCGCACTGGCTGCGCCTCTGAGCGCGGCCCAATATTTCGCGAAAACTGCGGTGCTCTAAGGAGTTCGCATGCGTCGCCGTAGGATCCAGACCGTCTTCTATACCATCGCCCTTCTCTGGGCCGCCCTTGCCTCCGAGCCCCTGATCGCTCAGGCGGACGCCGTTCCAGCGATCAGCTCGCTCTCCCCCATAAGCGTGAGCGCCGGGTCAGGGGGGCTGACGCTCACGATCAATGGCGGCGGCTTTGATTCTTCGGCGCAGGTCAAGTTCAATGGGGACGTACTGACGCCGGCATCCATCACGGCGACCCGGATCACGGCGGTTGTTCCCGCCGCAGATGTCGAATGCGGAGGCTATGTTGGTGTCACGATCACCACCACGTCCGGCGAATCCACCTTCAAGCTGTTTACTATCGAAAATCAAGCTCCGCAGATCTTCGGCCTCACCCCCACGATGGCGTTCTCCGGCGGAAGTTTCTTCACGCTGACGTTAGTCGGGTCGGGGTTCAATTCTCAGACACAGGTCTTATTTGGTCCGGACAAGCTAACGCCGGACACCGCAAGCCCCACGCAGCTCACAGTGACGGTTCCGGCGGGTGAGATCGCGTTCCCAGGAACCTTCAGCATTTCGGCCTTCAATCCGGACCCGGTCACAGGAACTCCAAATACTCAGACATTCACCGTCGTGAGGCCTTATCCGATCATATCCAGCATCAGCCCTAATACCATCCCGGCGGGAACGCCGGATCTTAGTGTCACCATCACGGGATTGAACTTCACGAATGCGTCGACCGTGCAATGGAACGATACTTCTCTGACCACTACGTTCGTCAGCGCGACCTCGCTCAAAGCCGTCATCCCCGCCGCGAGCTTGGCGGCGATGACCACGGCAAACATCACCGTATCGGATACGGATTACGGCGTTTCCGCTCCCGTCCCTTTCGTAGTCACCGCCCCGATCCCAATGGCGTCCGCTCTCAATCCCGCCTCGGCCAATAGCGGCGATCCGGACTTTACGCTCACGATCAATGGGGCCAGCTTCCAAGCGGGATCAGTCGTCAAATGGGGGAATACGGCGCTCGCAACGACATTCGTCTCAAGC
>NZ_JBDSQY010000255.1:0-16220 GCF_039929585.1 Capsulimonas sp. | reverse complement strand
CGGCGTCGTCGGCGGCGGAGTTGATTCGCATACCGGACGAAAGTCGCTGGATGTTCTTGGCGAGCATATCGCTGCTGTTGCTAAGATTGCGAGCAGCTTCGAAAGCGGTTGTGTTTGTGTTGATACGTGTAGACATTTAAATTTCCTCCATGACGTCCTTCGGGTGTCTAAGCCCTTAAGACCGGTCGTGCTAAATGGCTTCATGCCAAAATTTGTATCGAATGATCGACGGAATTCGCGGGTTGCTTGACGCTTCAGCAGCTCATGAACTTTTCAGAGAAAAGTGGAGGCGGCGTTCTTTATACGAGAGCTGCAGCCAGTTTAGCTTGCATTCCGCCGAGCGTTACCGTTTTTACCGTGTTTCAATCGCTACACCTATATATTCGGACGATCTGGAATTGTTCTTTAGGGGAAGAAGGCCCCCATCTTTACCAGACTTTATGCGGCGTTGGAAACGCCATTCTTGCGCATTTCCGCAAGAAGAGCCGCCACTTCGGCGTCATCGGGATGAGACGCGAGGTAGCTCTGGCAGAGCGCTTCGGCGTCGGCGTTTTGGCCGAACGCTAGGGCGACATCCGCGCAGTTTAAGATCGTATCGCGATTTGTGGGATCGAGCTCCAGGGCCGTCATGAACGAGCGAAGCGCTTCCTCGGGCATGCCCCGGCTCCAGCAGACGACACCCAGCATATTCAGAACGCGCACATCGTTCGGCGCGAGACGCGTCGCTTCCATGAGGTGCACGTGCGCTTCTTCCAGATCGCCAATCGCGACGATGCTTTCAATCTGAGTAAGCTGTTCGTCAATGGATTGTGTGGGAGAGGCCAAGCGCGCCGCTTCGGCCGCGACATCGCGCAGCAGCGCGTTCCAGTCGCCGCGTCGCGACTGGCGGAACAGGCGCATCGTGGGATACCAGGGGGTATCGCTTCGTTCGAGCAGCCAGCGCCAATCGGGAACGAGCGCGAGTAATACCCAGACCGGTTTTCCCATTGCCGCCGCGAGGTGCGCGACCGATGTGTCCACGGAAATCACCAGATCGAGATTTTCGACAACCGCCGCCGTATCTTCGAAGTTTTGTATGCGGCTTCCTAAATCAACAACATTTGCCTCTGTGGGAATCTGATCCAGCTGACTTGCCGACGCGCCCATTTGCAGACTGAATAGGGTGACGTTCGGGAGCTGAAGCAGCGGTGCGAAGGCTTGCAGGCTGCTGGAGCGCGCGGCGTCGTTCTGATGTTCTGGGCTTCCGGCCCAGACAATCCCAATCTTAAGGCCGCCGTTATGGTCGAGGTCGAGTACGCCGCGCCAATGAGCCGCTCGCGTCGGATCGGCGCTGAGATAGGGAGCCATCGCAGGGATCGTCTGGAGATCCGTTCCCGCCATCATAGGGAGGCTGAGCAGTGGAACTTCAAAGTCGCAGGGGGGCAGGGCGGCGTTGCCTTCCGGGGACCGCTCGATGACCCGATCGGCGACATTCGCGCGCGTCAGGACGGCGCCCAGTCCCACCTGGCATTCCAGAACGACACTTGCGCCGAGTGATTTCAGCCAGGGAAGATAGCGGACGAATTGAAATGTGTCGCCCAGGCCTTGTTCGGCCCGCGCCAGGATCGTTTTGTTTCCCAGCGGTTCTCCCTGCCAGCGCGGGGCGTGCGGCGGCCGAATAAGATTGGGATGGGCGGCGAAGCGCCACTCATGCTCGGGCCAGCCGCGCTCGAAGTCGCCCTGCGTCAGCAATAGCAGCGCGCGATTGGCGTGCGCATCGGCGTGTTCGGGCATGAGGCGCAGAATCGCGTCGTATGTCTGCATCGCTGCGTCGATCCGGCCTTCCAGAGACAGCAGCGATGCGAGGTTCCAGTACGCGGGGTAGTAGTCGGGGCGAAGTTCGATGGCCTGATAAAGGTTTGTGCGCGCCGCCTCGAAGTCGTCTTCAAAAAGCTGGACGACGGCGAGGTTGCTGTACGCTTCCGCCATTTTCGGGTCGATCCGTATCGCTTCCTGATAATGCCGCTGCGCTTCATCGAAACGCTTGAGTTCTTTCAAAACGACGCCGAAGTTGTTGTGCGGTCCGGCCATCTCTGGGTTGAGTGAAAGAGCCCGCTCGAAGAACGGCTCGGCGCCGGCGTAGTCGCCGCGTCCCATATGGATCGACCCGAGCTGGCAGAGCGCCATCACATGACTGGCGTCGTGCTTCAGCGCGAGATCGTAACACTGCTCAGCGCCGCCAAAGTCGCCTTTTTGAAATTTCTCTTCGCCCGCGCGGAACAATCGCTCCGCATCCTTATTCATGATTGATCGGTCCTTTTCCACTTTGGGCGAATGTTTCGGTCTTTCGCCGGCGAGGACCCGCGCCGCGCTCTGAACAGGATGCGCCCAATTTCCCAATATCTCCTGGCGGAACAAACGCATTGTGGGATACCAAGGCGAATCATCCCGGTTTTGCATCCAGCGCCAGCAGGCGCTCTTGGACAGAAGAGTCCATACCGGCCGGCCCATGGCGCCCGCGAGGTGGGCGACGGAGGTGCAGACGGAAATTACCAGATCTAAATTGGCGATCACGCCCGCCGTATCGGCGAAATCGGCGATCTCATTCGAAAGATCGATGATGTTCGCGTCGCCGGAATAACTCGCAATTTGAGACGCCGCCGGACCACGCTGAAGGCTGACGATCTGTACTCCGTCCATTTCTAGCAGAGGGGCCAAATCCTGCAGGCGGCACGAGCGATTGATATCATTTTTCTGGTTGGGACTGCCGGCCCAGACGACACCGACGCGCAGAAGCCCCTTGGGAATCGACGACAGACGCTCTCCCCAGTATTGTTCCTTATCCTGCCGGGCTTTTACATAAGAATTTTTCGCAAAAATCGTTTTCAATGATGTCCGTGCGAGTCCCGGTAGGCTGAGCAGCGGAACCTGATAATCGACCTCACCGCCATGCTGCTCGATCCAGTGTTCGGACCATTCCGTCAGAAGGGCGAAACCATCACAATTCTCGAGTACGGACTTCATGCCGTCGTGACATTCGAAGACGACATGCGCTCCCTGTGACTGCAGCCAGGGCAGATAACGTACGAAATGGAACGTGTCGCCGTAGCCCTGCTCGGCGTGGACGAAGATGGTCTTGCCGGCGAGAGTTTCGCCACGCCATCGCGGCGCCGCGAACTCACGCTCAGAACTGCCGGTGGCGGCGAATCGCCATTCGAAATCACTCCATCCTCCGGCAAACTCTCCGCCGCGCAGCAGGATCAGGGAGCGGTTCCAGCGGGCGTCGGCGTGACTGGGGATTTGGGCGATAATATTGTCGTAGAGGGCTAACGCCGTTTCGCTGTCGCCTTGCGCTTCGCGCAGGGCGGCCAGATTGCCGGCGAAATCGGGATTGGCGGGAGCCAGCGTGAAAGCGCGGGCATAAGATTGCTCCGCCGCCGGGATGTCGCCCGCGTCTTCCAGCACGCTGCCGAGATTGTTGTGCGCCTCCGCAAGATTGGGATCGAGCGCGACGGCGCGGCGCAGCATGGCGATCGCCAGGTTGATCTGTTTGCGCTGGGCGTAAAGAGATCCAAGAAGCCAGCAGGCGCGGGCGCTGCCGGGCAGGGTTTGGAGGATTTTCTTATAAAGACCTTCGGCCTTGCGCAGATCTCCGGCGAGATGGGCGTCTAAGGCGATTTGAAGGCGGTCAGCGGCGACGATCATAGGAAACCCTTCTATGCCGTCACGGAAATCTTTGTCATGGCGACGCAATCCTGGATCTGGCGCACTTCCAGATCTTCTGGGAAGGCTTGCAGATAATTAGCGTACAGCGCCAGCGCATCGTCGTCGCGGCCGAGGGTTTGGAAGACGTCGCCGCAATTGAGGACGGTGTCGCGATGCAGCGGATCCTGTTCGAGCGCCGTCAGCAGCAGGGTCAGGGATTCTTGGGCGCGGCCGTCGTGCCAGAGCAGGACGCCGAGGGTGTTCAGCACTCCGACATTTTCCGGCGCTTCACCCAGAAGCTGCCAGAGGCGCTGCTCGGCGGCGCTCCGATTTCCCAGGAGGATCTGTTCGTCGGCCTGCGCGAGGCAGATATCCACATCGCCCATGCGCGACCATTGCCGCAGCTCCTGTGCGATCCGCATGAACATCATTGCGGGGTTTTCGGCGTCCGGATGGACGCTCCAGACGGGGACGCCCAGCGATTCGGTCAGCTGCGCGACGGCCGGGCATGCGGATATCACCAGGTCGAGGTTCTCAATGACGGCGGCGTCGTTTGGACTTTCGATCGATTCGTCGAACCGGATTAAGGACATCGTCTCAGGAGCGGCTTCGGAAGCAGCGTCGCCTTGCTGGAGACTGAAGAACGCGACGCCGCGAACGCCCGCGAGCGGAGCCCAGTCGGCGAGACGGCTGGAGGCTGGGGCGATGTCCACGCCGCTGGACGCCCAGGCGATGCCGACGCGAAGCTTGCCGCCGCCGCGCGGCGCCAGCGCTTCCATGCGTCGCCGCCAGGTTTGGGCGCGCTCGCACGGCTCTGAAATCGCGGGGCTGCTGCTGTTCGTCTGCTCGGTGATGTCGCTCATGAAGTCTCCTTGAATAATAAAATTGCCATTGTCCCCAGGTGAAAATACGGGGTTTCATTAGGAATTATCGGCGGATGGGGGCTGCTTCCATAGGGCGCCTCGCGTTGACTTTCCACTGCCCATTTTGGTATAGTGATTCGATGCAGACGAGTGATCGGCCGGAAGATTTCAACTCGCATCTCAGCCTGGCCGAGAGGGATGGGAAACCGGCGATCGTGTCGACCATGACGGTGGCTCAGGCGGCCGCCATCCTTCAGCGCTCCGGCGACTCGGCGCTCCCCGTGATCGACCCTGAAACCGGTCTGCTGATCGGCCACTTCGTGCGCCCCTCCGAACCGCCTCCTCCCGAGCCGCCGCGCCTCGGAGGGATGGCGACTCCGCTGGGGGTGTATCTGACGGATGGCGTTTCGAGCGGAGGCGCGGGCTTTTGGGGTCTGGTGCTCACGGGAGTTGTGCTGGGGTGCGTGTCGGTATTCGTGCAGGCGCTTTGCGGACGGCTTGGGGTTTGGGCGACACTTGCGATCCCTACATATCTCTTACGTTGGCCGCATATCTACAGCCATGTGCTTCCGTTCATGGCGGGGATCAGTCAGCTTATCGCCTTCGTCCCCTTGCTGCTAGTCTTTGTGATTTTGCGGATGCTGCCGCTGTCGGGGACGCACGCCGCCGAGCATCAAGTTGTGCATTGCGTGGAGCGTGGGCAGCCGGTCGTCCCGGAAGTGGTGCGCCGCATGCCGCGCGTCCATCCACGCTGCGGCACCAATCTCTACGCCGCCTTGATCCTGTTTTTGACGATCTTTGTCACGGTGTTTTCGGCTTCGCAGTCGCATGGATACGGGGTCGCGGATTCGGCGACTCTCGCAGTGATCCTGGCCGCGCCGGTCGCGATGCGCTGGTGGCGATCGGTCGGCGGGTTCCTCCAATACTGGCTGGCGACACGGCCAGCGACGGACAAACAGATCGAAAGCGGGATTCGCGCCGTGCATCAAGTGCTGGAGCGGCGCGCCGTCGCTCAGGCCGACAAAATCCCGGCCATCCGTCTGGCGCGCCGTATCTGGAGCATGGGACTGGCGCAGGTGCTGATCGGATATTCGATCCTGGGAGGCGTGGTTGCTTTAGCCGCGCATCAATGGCCGGCAATCGGACGATTGCTCGATATTATTTAACGTTTGCGGGAGAGATAAAGGATTTTATGAGCAATGAACAGTTGGCGGCGATGGCTGCCGCGCTGCGCCGTATTGTGACGGAAGGCGACACGTATGGACGCTCGAACGAAGGCGCGGACCAAAAGGTGATCGTGGAGTTTGTTTCGTCGAATCCAAACGGGCCGATCACGGTCGCGGGCGGACGCAGCGCGGCGATTGGGGATGTGCTGGCTTCGCTGCTGGAGGCGACGGGCTGCGCCGTCACGCGCGAGTACTACATCAACGACGCGCTCAGCTCCGAGCAGATGATCAACTTCGGCAAGTCCGTCTTTTATCGCTATCTGGGCATCCAGGGCGGCGCCCCGCCCATTGGGGGAGACGAGCCGCCGGACTGGCTTTATGAAGGCGACTATGTGACCGCGATCGCCCGCGAGATCGCCGCGTCGCGCGGGGGCGAATTTGAAGGCGCGGACCTGGATGATCCTCAAACCGCATATACCTTCCGCGCTCTGTCTCAGGAGCGTATGATCGCACATCAGAAAGCGGATCTCGAAGCTCTCGGAGTGCGGTTCGATAATTGGTATACCGAGTCGTCGCTGCACGACGCCGGCTTAGTGTCCGCCGTCGTGCAAAATCTGACGGAGCGCGGCCACACCTTCGAGAAAGACGGCGCGCTGTGGCTGCGCAGCACCGCCTTCGGCGATGACAAGGACCGCGTACTGGTCCGCGCCAACGGTGTGGCGAGTTACATCGCGGGGGACGCCGCCTATCACAAAGACAAGTTCGATCGTGGATTCGACAAAGCGGTCAACGTCTGGAGCGCCGACCACGCTGGATATGTCGCCCGCACCAAAGCCGTCGTCGCGGCGCTAGGCTACGATCCGAGCCGCATTGATGTTTTGCTGTATGAGCGCGTCCGAATTGTGAAGGACGGTGAACTGATTCAGCCTTCGCTGCACGGAGGCGGCGCGTTGGAGCTGAAGTCCGATGTGATCGACGAGATCGGCGCGGACGCTGCTCGTATCTTCTTCCTGCTGCGCACGCCTGGAAGCGCTCTGGACATCGATCTCGACCGCGCCCGTAAGGCCGACGGCGACAACCCCGTTTACGCAGCGCAAAGCGCGTATGCCCGCGTTCTGAAGACTGAGCCTGTCGCCTCCATTGATGATACGGATCTCTCTCTTCTGACATCGGAATCGGACACAAGCTTGATCGAAAAGCTGTCCGCGTTTCCAGACGAAGTTTCGCTGGCGGCGCGCGAGCGTGCGCCGCATCGTTTAGTTCAGTATGTCCGTGACCTGGCGGCGCTCGTTCCGAGCCTTGACGCCGGCGCTGAAGTGTCCGCCGCGCGAACGGTCCTCCTCGATGCGACGCGCATCGTTTTCAAAAATGCATTTGCCCTGCTCGGAGTCTCCGCTCCCGAGCGGATGTGAGAGAACCGCCGCCCCGCGCCTGGACGCACGGGGCGGCGTCTCAGCCACGGCATCCCGGCGGATAAGGCTCCATGAAGATCTACTTTTCACTCCTCGCTCTGTTACTCATCAGCGCCGCGCCGGCGCTCGCCGTCGCGAAAGACGCCGATAAAAAGGCCGCGCCGCCGCCGCCTCTGGTGTTCCCTCCCGTCACCGCTCCGCAAGAGAAGCATCTGACGACGGGAGAGTATCAGGACGCCGCCGGCAAAAAGCATCCCTGGCTCATCACGCCCAGCCACATGCTGCGCTGGGAGGGGGACGCTTATCTTCCGGTCGGTGGCGCGTTTACCCCACGCTACTGGACCGAAGGCCAAACGGAAGAGAACTGGGCGAAGGATGTGAAGGCGCTGGAGGGCATTCGTGCGCAGCATCTCCACGATCTTTACCTCTACGCCGGCGCGCGCGGGCTGACTCATGTGCCCGCCGAGGCAGCGCAGCGCGTGATCGATTACCTCGACAAAAATGAGTTTCGGTATGGAATCGCCATTGCGGATCCCGCGCCGACGCCGCTGATGGGGTATGTCGTGCGCCCCGCCGTCTACCGCGACCCAAATCCCGGAATCAGCGCGACATTCTCCCATGTCGATGGACTGATCTCCGCCGCCTACGTTCTTGCTTCGGCCAAAACGGGTGAGATTCTAGAAACGGGCAAGGCAAAGACGCAGGACGGCTCTATGGCGATCGCTTCTTTGAAATCCCCCAGCGATGAGTCCGTGCTGCTGCTGTACCCGGAGCGCCTGTACGCCGATGGGACCGTGGAGAGCCGTATGCCCGATTTGTGGCAGGGGTACGACGATTATCGCGATCGTCTCCTCACCTATTTCGGTCGGATCAAGCTGGGGCCAGGCTTCCGGTTCTTTTTGGATCCGCTGACGGACCAGCTGGGCGTAAATGGCGATGCGGACAGTCTGATCCCGACCTCCGAAGGCTTCCGTCTGGAGTTTCAGGCGTGGCTGCAGACCAAGCATAACCGCAATGTGAACGATATTAATCAGGCCTGGGGCTTGAAAGACCGGGATATCGCGGACTATACGGTCGCCGCGCGCTGTATTCCGCTCTGGCGTCAGACCAAGGGCGTGGCCGCGCTGTACGATCCGCAGGATGGCAAGACGTACGAAGTTTTGAACCGTCCCAAAATCAACAATGGATATTGGGACGACTTGACACAGTTCCGCACCGAGTCGCTGCGCCGTTATATGAACTCCATCGCGACCATGCTGAAGACCAGCATCGCCGATGTCCCCGTCGTGTATCGCGCGCCGAAATTCGACGCCCTGTTCGCGGGCGGCCCGGTGGACGGCGGCTATGACGGTCTGGGAATTGAGGCCTTTGGACACGGGCGCTCGCTCGCCGAAGACAACGCGCTCTATACGTTCGCTCAGGCCGAGGACATGCCGAAGTCGACGTGGCTGATTGTGAGCAGCACCTTTGGATCGGCTGCTCCCGCCGACCAGAAGACGCCCGGGTACGACTCCAAGGGTTCGCTGTTCGACGATTGGGATTATCTGAAGGAAGCAGGAGCGCGCGGGTTCTTTACGACGGCGCTGCAGCGCTTTCCGGAAGATGGCTACGCGAACGCAAACCTCGCCGCCCTGCCGGAGCAGATGGGATGGCTCGGCTCATATGCGGCCTCGCTGGAAACGCTTGGTGACATGCGTGAGAAGGACCCGGAGCCGATCCTCTGGTATCCGGCGGGCGAGACCCAGATCGCGGCGCGTCCCCGCCACTTTGCGGACGGAGTATGGTGGCTCCCAACCCTGCGACCCAGCAGTGGGTTTTCGATGGGGCAGGAGACGATCATTCAAACGTATCAGATCCCCAACAACGACGGTCGCCTGCCGGTCTGGGCGCTCTGGACCGGGCAGAGCGAGGTCAAGGAAATCCACTTCCCGTTCAGTCAAACCAGTGCCCCCACCGTCACGGACGCGCGTGGAACGCCGATCAAGATCAAGGGCAAGCAGGGCGATTGGGCGCTGCCGCTAGGCGCTGAGCCTGTTCTCGTTTCGGGCGTCAAGGGCATTCCTCAGCCGCCGGAGATTGTGAACGAGGCGGCGCGTGAGGCGGCTCGGCTCATCAAAGTCGCAAAGGGCCAGCATGTCTCGACGCAGGGTTTCGAAGATGGTTTGTTTTACGCCAACAACAATCCCAGTAAGGGAGGGAGCGAAGATTACCGTTACTCCATGCTGACCCGATTGATTTCGCAGCTGACCGATACGCTTAAGCCTTATGCCTGGATTGAAGGCGAGGGCGCGTCTGAATTTAGCTTCGATTCTCTGATCCCATCCCGCGACGCCTCCGCCGGCTCTTACCTCTCGCTGGATACGGACCGCAATCCACAGCATGATTCTGATTCCGCCGGTTATCACGCCACTTACAACTTCGGCGTCAATGCGCCAGGCCGATATACGATTTGGCTGGCCGGCTCTCCACTGGATTCCCACACGGCTTCGCCCTTCACCTACTCGGTCGACGGGAACGCCGTGCAGGAGACGCATGATATCCCGGCGGAAGGGGCGTCCTACGGCGGGGGATTTGTCTGGACCAATTTGGGCGATGTCACACTGGAAGCCAAACGGCATACGCTCACGATTAACGTCAGCGGCAAGGCCAAGACGAACCGATATCGACTGGACATTGACGCTCTTTGTCTCAGTCGTGTTGAGTTCCACCCCAACGGATTGACGCCGCCTCCGATCGATCTCACGACGCCGCCGCCGGCGCCGCCCGTCGACGCCAAGCGCTGAAAGAACGCCCACCGGAAACGCTTCCCGGCGGGCGAGACCGTTCCTTCCTATGACCACCACTCAAGACGCAAAAGAAACACTCAAGCAGCTCTTTGGGCATTCGGATTTTCGTTCCGGACAGCAGGAGATCGTTGAGTCGGCGCTGGCCGGCCGTGACACGCTCGCAGTGCTGCCGACCGGCGGCGGCAAGTCCGTCACGTATCAGCTTCCCGCCATGATGCTGCCGGGCGTCACCCTGGTTCTCTCGCCGCTGATCGCCTTGATGAAGGATCAGCTGGAAAACCTATCTCCAGAGGTTGCGGCGCATACGACGATCATCAATTCATCGCTGGACCCAAGCGAAGTGGCGCGGCGGCTGCGGCGGACGGCGGATGGGCATTTGAAGATGGTGTACGCTGCGCCCGAGCGTCTGCGTCAGGCCCCGTTCCTGCATGCGCTGCGCCAGGCCCGGGTCTCGCTGGTGGTTGTGGATGAGGCGCACTGTATCTCGCAGTGGGGACACGATTTTCGGCCGGATTACCGTGCGGTCGGGCGCGCGGTCGCGAGCCTCGCCCCGCGCTCGGTGCTCGCCGTGACGGCGACCGCCACGGAATCCGTGCAGGACGATATCGAGCGCCAGCTGGCTCGTCCTATGCATCGCATCATCCGTCCCACGTATCGCGACAATCTCTTTCTCTCGTGTCGTTTGGTTCAGGGCGAGGATGAAAAATTAGAGATGGCCCTGGATCTGGCGCGCGAAGCCAAGGGGCCGACGCTGATTTATGCCGGATCGCGGGAAAAATGCGAGCGCCTGTCGCAGATGCTAAAACGCTATCGCATCAACGCCGGGTTTTACCACGCGGGACTGCCGCCGGAGGAGCGCGGAGCGGCCCAGGACCGGTTCATGCGCAGCGAAATCCAGGTGATGGTCGCGACGGTCGCGTTCGGCATGGGCGTGGACAAGGCGGATATCCGCACGCTGGTGCATTACAATCCCTCACGCACGCTGGAAAATTACTACCAGGAGGCGGGACGCGCCGGGCGAGACGGGCTGCCATCTGAATGCATCCTGCTCCATTCGCGCGCCGACGCCTCCAACGCCGCGCGCTACCTGCGCGAGGACACGCTTTCACTGGACGATCTCAAGCGGGTGTATAACATCGTTCGCGGATCGATCAATGGGCGCATCGGGCCGGTCTCCAGTGAGACGCTGGCGTCGCAGGCGGGCGAGGACGGCGAAGATCTTGTCCGATCCACCCTCCCAGTACTGGAAGAAGCAGGGCTTCTGCGGCGTCATGTGGACGCCCCGCGCACCTGTTATGTTACGATGCTCGGCGACAGTCCTCCAGTGGACGATTCTCTGGAAGGCGCGCTGATGGACGAGTTTATCGAGACCGTGCGCCGTTCGAGCTCCTGGGATACCGCCGAGCTGTCGGCGGCGACCGGCGTTCCGATGCCGGAGGTCGAATCGACATTGCTGTCTTTGCAGGAAACGGGAGTTCTGAATTTCCGGGCGTCGCCGCGTGAGATGCTGATCGAACTTTTGCCCGCGCCCGCCGGCTCCAAGGCTTTGATGGAGGAGATGCTGCGCCACCGCGCCCGCGAAGCGAAACACCGGGTAGACGCGATGATCTCCTATTCCCGCGATAACAAGTGCCGCCATGGCGCCGTCGCGCGCTACTTTGGCGACAACTGGCCGAACCTGCCCTGCGGCATGTGTGACGTCTGTCGCGCCAAGGCGTCGGGATTGAGCCGAGCTGCCGTGAAGCCTGCCGCCGTGACCGCATCTGCGCCTACCGCCGAGGACGCCGCCGCCGGGCCGCTGTACGCCCTGCGTCTCGTCTCCACTCTTACCTCTGGAATGAGCCCCTTCGCGCTGGGCCGCACGGGGCTGGTTCGCGCCTTGCGGGGAACGCCCGACGCTCCTATCCGCCCCGATCGCGCTCGTGAGTTCGGCGCCCTTTCGTCATTCAAAAAAGCGGAGATCGAACGGCTTATCGACGCCTTGCTGGAATCCGGCCATTTGCGCCGCGACGACGAAGATGAGTATCGCCGTTTGTATCTGACGACGGAGGGGCGGGACGCCATCTCTTCCGAGGAGATCGACATTCCTTGGCCGTCCACCAAACCGTCCCGCAGCGCCGCTCCGCGCCGCACTGCGTCCAGCGACATGGAAGACGATACGGAGCCGGGCGATTTCGATCCTGAGCTATTTGAGGTCCTCAAAAGCTGGCGGCGCGAAGCGGCGCGCGAGGCGAGCGTGCCGCCGTATGTCATCTTCGGCGACAAGACCCTGCGCGCCCTGGCCGAAATGCGGCCGACAAATGAAGAAGATTTGCTGCGTGTTCCTGGCATTGGACCGGCGAAGGCGGAGAAATACGGGGATACGGTTCTGAAGATGGTTCGTGGAGAATAGGGGTAAGGAAATGGGACGAAGAAACCGAAAATAAAATTGGGTCAGTCTTAACGAAGCAATTGACAAAAACGTTTAACCGTCGTATAATAGGTTCAGCTAGTCCGAGCTAGTGCTCATGTCAGGGGCATAGACGGCCGTAGTTATTATATGAAAGTTTTGCTCTTATCACTATATTTACCAGAGATTTGCGGCAAAACGACTTCGTCGTTGGAGGAATTATGAACCGTAAAGGCTTTACTCTTATTGAGCTGCTCGTCGTCATTGCTATTATCGCAATACTTGCCGCAATTCTTTTCCCTGTCTTCGCTCAGGCCCGCGAAAAGGCTCGCGCGATTGCGTGCCTTTCGAATACGAAGCAGATATCTTTAGGGCTCATCCAGTATTCGCAAGATGCGGATGAGCAGATGCCACCCGCCTGGATCGGTTGGAACGCAAACCCAGCCCTCAGTGTCGGATTTCCCGGAAAAGCGCGCTGGATGGATGTAATTCAGCCGTATGTGAAGAGCACCGCCGTCTTCACCGACCCGGATTCCAACACCAAGTACGTTCCGGTTCCCTCTGATAAGATCGTCACCGATATTGATCCCGCTACGGGGAAAGGGTATATCGAGGAGAACGGCGGATACGCATTGAACGCCGCTTACTTTAATTCGACGACCGGTCATCCTCCGACACCGATCCCAGATGTATCCGGAAATGACAGCCGCTCTCTGGCGTCCGTCGCCGATCCCGCCGGAACCGTTTGGGTGATGGACTTTGTCAATGGATGGGGTTCTTTCCAGTGCGCTTGGGACGCCAACACTGACTTGCCGATTATCACCACGGCGAAGCCGCGCACGCTTGGCAATGGCGGCTATCTGCGCGAGCTTCATCAAGGACGCACCAATGTCGCGTTCTGCGATGGGCACTCCAAGGCGGTTACGCTGGACTACCTGACCGAACGGACCAAAACGGGGGCGAACACGGGCCATTATTGCCACTGGTCTGTTGAGGATGACTGCAACTAGGGAAGTTCGGCTTTTTTGTTGGCCCTCGATTTTCTGGAAAGGAAATCGAGGGCCAAATTTATTTCATGGGGAGCGATGTCTTTAGGGCGAATTATCATAATTCAATGGCGAATGTGATAAAATTATTCTATAGTTTGCCAGGATTCGCACTCGACATTTGCAAGGAACTCGCCTTTGATGCATCGCAGACCAACTCAAGCGGACGTCGCTCGTCTCGCCGGAGTTTCGAAATCGACCGTCGGCTTCGCGCTGAGCGACCGTTACGATATCGCTATTCCGGAGACGACGCGCCAGCGCGTGAAGCGCGCGGCGCTGGAAATCAACTACCGGCCGAATCTTGCCGCGCGCGCTCTGACGTCAGGGCGGATGAACGCCATTACCATCGCATTCCCAAAATCGATCAATTCTTACTATGCCCGGGTGCTGGAAACGTTTGAATCTCATTCCAATCGGCATGGTTATCATTTGATCGCAAGCACCATTGGATCGCTCGATCCGCATAAAAGCGATCTGGAATTCTCCACGCTTCTGCACGGGCCAAGCGACGCGGTGGTGCTTGTGGACGCCCTTGAACACTATTTCCCCAATGTCCATGAGATGCTGTCTGGGCCGAGACCCGTCATCTCTATGGGGATTAATGAAATCGACGGCGTCGACAACGTCGTCATCGATCTAGGAGCGGGAAGCGCCGCCGCGTTCCGGCATTTGATCGAGGGCGGGGCGCGCAGCATGGTGTATTTCGGAGTCAATCTGCCGCAGTCTGATATTCCCGCTTATATCGAGAAGTGTTTGGCGGGCGGTGACGTTGACCCGCGCGCCGTCGCGTTCTGCCGCGCCGCACGCGCGGCGGGCCAGCCGATCCAGATGGTCGGCGGCGATCTTACCGAGCGGGGCGCAACGACCGAAGCGCTGGAAGCATATATCGCCGCCCACGGCTGCCCCGACGCCATCTTTTGCCATAATGATTCGCTGGCGATCCGTGTCCATGGAATTTTGCGCCGGATGGGATACCAGATGCCGCGTGATGTCCGCCTGATCGGCTGTGACGGTGTGGAAATGTGCGAGGATATGGAGCCGCCGATCTCGACGATCCTGCAGCCGGTGGAGGCGATGTGCGCCGCCGCATGGGATTTCCTGCTGGCGCGGCTCGCGGAGCCTACGCGCGCGCGGCAGTACATGCGCCTTGATACGCAGTTTATCGCTCGGGAGTCATCGACGCCGCGCGCTTAGCCGCGCGGTCGTTTCGGACCGCATGATAGATAAAGCCCCGTCCACTCTTGCAAGAGCGAACGGGGCCTTTTGGTTGTGCCGATGATTACATATACCGGCCGACGACTTCGGCCGCCGCGCGCAGTTCGGGCATGAGCTTTTCGAACGCGGGAATGGTGATGCTCTGGGCGCATCCTTGAGCGCGGTCCGCGCCGACGCTCAAATCAGGGGGTTGGACGATCGCCTCCAGGTTGTGAGCCGCCGGCCCGCTCGATCCTTGGGACCAGGATCTGAATGAACAGCCATGAGAAAACATACATCGTGGAGGCCCAGACGAAGATCGGCAGATAGTTGTTGTGAGTGATTGTGAGGACGTGTCCGACGACCTGGGCGTTGAAGACGCTCGCGATCCCCGAAACAAAGCCTCCCAGACCGACGACGGAACTGACGGCGCGTTTGGACATCGTGTCCGAAACAAACGTGTAAAGGTTCGCGGACCATCCCTGATGAGCGGCGGCGGCCAGTCCGACAAGCATCACGGTCACCCAGGAGTTCGCGACGGACGCCGCCGCGAAGACCGGAAGCACGCACACCGCGCAGACCAGCAGGGCGGTCTTGCGCGCCGCATTGAGGCTCCATCCGCGGCTAAGCAGCTTGCCGGAGAGCCATCCTCCCCCGATGCTGCCCACGACGGCCATCGCGTACACGACGCCGACGCGGAACCCGGTTTCCGTCAGCGTAAGATGAAAACGCGTCTGAAGGAAGTCCGGCAGCCAGAACAAATAGAACCACCAGACGGGACCGGCCAGCAGTCCGGCGATCATATATGCCCACGTCGCGCGGTAACGGAGCAGGGCCGCCCATGAGACCGCAGCGGTCGTCTCGGTGGCCGCCGGAGAGCCCTGTTGAATGTACTCGCGCTCCGCGCTGGAGAGCCGCGGGTGTGTCTCGGGGTGGTCGTAGATGAGCATCCACGCTACGATCCAGATAAGCCCCAGGGCGCCGGTGATATAGAAAGCGGCCGGCCAGCCAAACTTTGCGGCCATAAGAGGGACGGTCAGCGGGCAGATGATCGCGCCGATGTTGCTGGCGCTATTGAAAAGCCCGGTCGCCAGCGCGCGTTCCTTGACCGGAAACCATTCACTGACGGTCTTGATGGACGCTGGGAAGTTGCCGCCCTCCGCAAGTCCCAAGCCAAGGCGGGCAATACTGAAACCGGCCACGGAACGAACTAATCCGTGCATGGCCGCGAAGACGCTCCAGACGAACGCCGCCAGCGGCAGTCCGCGCTTGACGCCGAAGCGATCCATCAGACGGCCCCCGAATAGATAGCCGAACGCATAGGTCAGCTGAAATGCCGTGACGATATTCGCGTAGTCCTGCTGGCTCCAATGAAGGTCATGGGACAGCTGCGGCTTCAGAACGCCCAGGATCTGGCGGTCAATGTAGTTGATCGCCGTTCCAAAAAACAGCAGAGCGCAGATCACCCACCGGAATCTCCCGACCGAGCGATGAGGCGCATCGGTCAGAGATGAGGAACCGGGCGTCGTTCGTTCAAGTTGCGCCATAATGTTTTCCTCGGAAGGCGATCAGAGCGCCTTGTGATCCCCTCATCCAAACAGGCTGGCGGCGCCTGTCCATCAATAATCGCGAGTGTGACTGATAGCCGGCGATTGAAATCGCGCCTAGAAGTGCACGATG
>NZ_JBDSQY010000254.1:0-10062 GCF_039929585.1 Capsulimonas sp. | reverse complement strand
CGTCCGCCTTCGTGGACTTCTGAACCCGCGAAGGCGGGTGACTGTACTTTTAGCCGTGAATTCATTCGCCGGGCGCGATGTGCGTAACATCAGTTAACAAGGTACTAGCCTGTAATGGCTCCATGGAATGATGCTCGTGCAGATCTTCTACTAGTTGCGGCTTCTCTTCTGTTGGAACTGAGACGGCCTCTCGGAGCCGTTGGGAGTAAATCGGTTTTTGACGACCCACCAGCAGCATCCAACAGTCGCGCCGATCACCAGCAAATATCCAAGCAGCACCGTCCAGAGGGGCGGCTCAACCGTCAAATAGCTGAACTCTCGGAACGAGCGCTTCTTCCACTCGTTAGTGATGAGCGGCTTCAGGAAGTCGCCCAACTCGTTCAAATTGAGCTGGCGCTGACGAATCACGAAATCTCGCGTCTGAACTTTGACGTCTTCGACTTTCGTCCAGCTAAAGACTTCGCACCATTGCACTTCGTTGGCGTCATTCACGCCGATGCAGATGCAAAGCTCGTTTTCGTTTCCGTGCTTCCAGTAGTTATCCTGCATTCGGCCTGACTCGCGCGGGCGGTTTTTGAAAACCAGCACCCACAGCCGAAACTTCTTGGACGCCCCAAGCATGGCGTTCATCTTTTGAAGCTTCTCTTCGCCCTCATACTTGCCGGTCGGTAACACGGCGGGACAGTGCAGCCCGTCTGTGTTGTCTGGATAGTCAAAAAGGCCGAGACGTGTTTTGGTTTGGTCGGAGACACTCGGCGGATTGAAGACGCTGGTCGAAGCCTGCACGCGGTTTTCGTAGGAATGAGAGCGCGTGGTGGGCTGCAAAGTAGAATACTGTCCGTCCCATGTGGTCACGTATTTGTCGCCGTCGATGGAATGGTAACTTCGGTGCATGTCCACGAAGGCGCGATGGCCCCAGCGAGCGCTGAAGTTTTCAAATTCCGACTTGCTCAGATCCCAGCTTTGGCCGATGCTGTCTTTGGCGTACCACTTGGCCGAGTGCGCCTCGACATCGTAACTGTGTGCGTAGTGATCGAAGACCTGCCGGGTGCAAGTCTTCGATGTCTGCCTGTCTCCACATGCGTATCGTTCCGTTCGGTAGACTTTGTGCGTGCAGGAGACTTCCTTATCCCACGGCTCTTCATAAGCCGCCTCGGTGATATAGCCGCCCCAATATTCCGTGTCGTGTGTCTGCACCGCCTGCGTGACGCCTTTGCCCACGGCGATGACGGCCACGGAGACCATCAGGGGAACGAAGAACTCCCACCAAGTCATCCGTCGCCGAAATTGTCGGTAGAGCACGGCGGCGCCGATCAGCGGTATTAAAAGTGCTCCCCAGATAATCATAACATCCTTATACGAACCGTGTTATTCCATGCTATATTAGCAGACACACAGTCAACGATAAAGTTGCCTGAGAATTATGGCGTCGCGAGGAGAAGATGGGATGATCGTTTCTCTAAAGGGCGCTAGCGTTTGCTGCCCCAATCGGCCATTTCGCGGATGTATTTATGGGTGTGATTCTTTATACTATGGGGGATAATTACTCGCTGCTTATCGATTGAAAATGTCAGCACAAAGGATCGAAACGATGACGATCACCCAGCCGACGCCTGAAACGCTTAGCGCCGAAGAGCTTCAGGGAATGAACGCCTACTGGCGCGCCGCCAACTATCTTTCCGTTGGACAGATCTACCTACTCGCCAATCCATTACTGACCGAACCGCTGAAGCGTGAGCATATCAAGCCGCGCCTTCTGGGCCACTGGGGCACCACGCCCGGACTCAATTTTATCTACGTCCACTTCAACCGGCTGATCAAAAAGAACGATCTCAACGCGATTTATATCGCCGGCCCCGGGCACGGCGGGCCGGGGCTTGTCGCCAATACATATCTGGAAGGCGTCTACAGCGAAGTCTATCCCGATATCAGTCAAGATACGATCGGGATGCAGCGGCTCTTCAAGCAGTTCTCGTTTCCCGGTGGAATCCCAAGCCATGTGGCGCCCGAAACGCCCGGGTCGATCCATGAAGGCGGCGAGCTGGGCTATGCGCTGTCCCATGCGTATGGCGCCGTGTTTGATAATCCCGACCTGGTTGCCTGCTGCGTGGTGGGCGACGGCGAGGCCGAGACCGGGCCGATGGCGGCGAGCTGGCACAGCAATAAGTTTCTCGACGCGGCGCGCGACGGCGCCGTGCTGCCCATTTTGCATCTGAACGGCTACAAGATCGCCAATCCGACCGTGCTGGCGCGCATCAGTCACGACGAGCTGGAAAGCCTGTTTCACGGCTACGGCTATAAGCCCTACTTCGTTGAGGGCGACGATCCCGAGACGATGCATCAGAAGATGGCGGCGACGCTGGACACGGTTCTGGCCGAAATCCAATCGATCCAATCCAATGCTCGTGAGAGCGGCGTGACCGAACGGCCCCTATGGCCGATGATCATTCTTCGGACACCCAAGGGCTGGACCGGGCCGAAGTTCGTCGATGGTCTAAAGACCGAGGGATACTGGCGCTCGCATCAAGTTCCATTTTCGGACATGAACAAGCCGGAGCACGTTTCGGTGCTGGAAGAGTGGATGAAGAGTTATCATCCTGAGGAACTCTTCGATGAGACGGGCGCGCTGCGTCCCGAGTTGGCCGCGCTGGCGCCGGCGGGTGATCGGCGCATGGGCGCCAATCCCAATGCGAACGGCGGGGCGCTGCTCAAGGCGCTGCGCCTGCCTGCGTTTGGGGACTACGCCGTCGCGGTCGAGAAGCCAGGCGTCGCCATTGCGGAAGCCACGCGCGTGCTGGGCGGGTTTCTGCGAGACGTGATGGCGCAAAACGCCGACCGTCAGAACTTCCGGGTCTTCTCTCCGGACGAGAACAACTCCAATCGCTTGGACGCCGTGCTCAGTGCGACCAACAGAGCCTGGGACGCTGAGTTACTGCCGGAGGACGACCATCTTGCGCCCGATGGCCGCGTGATGGAAATTCTCAGCGAGCATACCTGCCAGGGCTGGCTCGAAGGCTATTTGCTCACGGGCCGGCATGGGTTCTTCTCGTGTTACGAGGCGTTTATCCATATCGTCGACTCGATGTTCAACCAGCACGCCAAGTGGCTGAAGAGCACCAATCGAATTCCGTGGCGGCGGCCGATCGCGTCTCTGAACTATCTGCTGACCTCGCACGTCTGGCGGCAGGACAACAATGGCTTCTCGCATCAGGACCCGGGCTTTATCGACCATGTAATCAACAAAAAGGCCGATGTCGTGCGCGTGTATCTGCCGCCCGACGCCAACTGTCTGCTCTCCGTGGCCGACCACTGCCTGCGCAGCCGGCAGTATGTGAACGTGATTGTTGCCGGCAAGCAGCCGGCCCTGCAATATCTGACGATGGACGCCGCCGTCAAGCACTGCACGGCGGGCATCGGCATCTGGGAATGGGCGAGTAATGACCAGGGCGGTGAACCGGATGTGGTGATGGCGTGCGCCGGCGACGTGCCGACATTGGAAACCCTGGCGGCGGTGGATATCCTGCGCCGCAATCTTCCCGACCTGAAGATCCGCGTGGTCAATGTCGTCGATCTGATGACTCTGGAGCCGAACAGCGAGCATCCGCACGGGCTGACCGATAGCGATTTCGATACGATCTTCACCCAAAACAAGCCCGTGATCTTCGCGTATCATGGCTATCCCTGGCTGATCCATCGTCTTTGCTACCGTCGCACGAACCACGGCAACTTCCACGTTCGCGGCTACAAAGAAGAGGGAACGACCACCACGCCCTTCGACATGGTCGTTCTGAACGATCTGGACCGTTACCATCTGGCCGGTGATGTGATTGACCGCGTTCCGTCCCTCGGCGGCACGGCCGCTTACCTCAAACAGCACTTGCGCGATAAGCTGTTCGAGCACGCCGCATACATCCGTATTCATGGCGAGGATATGCCGGAGATACGCGATTGGACCTGGACGCATTGACCGCAAATGAGTCTTCCATGAACGTCCTTTCGCTGAACGCCGGCAGCTCCAGTCTCAAATACCGCCTCTTCCGGGTCTCCGAAGGCTCGGAGGAGGTTCTGTGTCAGGGGGAAGGTGAGCGTCTGACCGCTCCTGATTTTTCGGCGGCGACCCGCAAGGCGATAGAAGAATGCCAATCGCATGGGATCGACGCCGTGGGCCATCGCTTCGTCCATGGCGGCCCCGATTTCTTCAAGCCAACACTTGTGACGGACGAGGTACGGGAGCGCCTGCGCGGCCTCTCCGAACTCGACCCCCTGCACAATCCGACCGAAATGGCGGTGATGGAGGAGGCGCGGCGCATGCTGCCGGAGGCGCCGACCATCGCCGTCTTTGACACGGCGTTTCATCATACGCTCCCCGAAGTCGCCTCACGCTACGCGCTGCCGTTCGATCTTTCCGAGCGCCTTGGACTTCGCCGCTACGGTTTTCATGGCATTTCCCATCGCTACGCCTCCGAGCGGCTGCTGCAATTGATGGGACGCGCCCCCGAGGGAACGAAGCTGATCACCTGTCATCTCGGAAGCGGCGCGAGCCTCTGCGCGATCCGCGATGGGCGAAGCGTGGACACCAGCATGGGCATGACCCCGCTGGAAGGGCTCGCCATGGGAACCCGCTGCGGCGATGTAGACCCTGGTCTCCTTCTGTATCTCCTGCGCACTCAGCACATATCCGTGGATGAATTAGACGATCTTCTAAACCGCAAAAGCGGCCTGCTCGGCCTCTCGGGCCGAAGCGCCGACGTGCGCGATTTGGAAGAAGCGGCGGGAGCGGGCGACACACGCGCCGCGCTGGCGCTTGATCTCTTCGCCTATCGAGTTCGCAAATACATCGGCGCATACGCCGCCGTCTTGGAAGGCGTGGACGCCATCGCGTTCACCGGCGGGATCGGCGAGCACTCAGCGTCCATGCGCGCCCGCATCTGTCAGGGCCTTGGCTTTTTAGGGATCGCACTCGACGACACACTCAACAAAGCAGCCAGTCACGAATCCGCGCAGATCAGCCCGGCCTTTTCCTTTCCCAGAATTGGGGGGCAGGGGGGCGCCGTACAACTCTGGATGATCCCCGCTGACGAAGAGCGTCAGATCGCGCGCGAAGCCGCCGCGCTGCTTCAAGCATAGCACTCACCCATTGATGAACTACGTGATGGCGTGGCTCGGAACTTACGCTTAATACGGGAACATGCAGGAATTTACATGCCACTGTGAGAAATAGCTAGCATACAAGCGCGAAAGGAACGAAGGCCATCACACCGGAACAACGGGCTCGAGAATCGATTGACGCGGCGCTAATTCAGGCGGGGTGGGTAGTGCAGGACGCCAACGCTGTCAATCTCGCGGCAGGTCCCGGCGTGGCGATCCGCGAGATGCCGATGGCTCCTGGGTTCGGCGCGGCGGATTACCTGCTTTATGTCAACCGTAAGGCGCTGGGAGTGGTTGAAGCGAAGAAGCTGGGCGAAACTCTGACCGGCGTGGAGGTTCAGACCGAAAAGTACAGCGAAGGCTTGCCCGCATCGCTCCCCGCGTGGCGTCGTCCCCTTTCTTTCCTCTATCAAAGTACAGGCGCGGAAACGCGTTTCACCAATGCGCTCGATCCCGATCCACGCAGCCGGACGGTGTTCAATTTTCACCGGCCTGAGACGCTTCACGCGTGGGCGCAGGGGAAAATTGGCATCGCGAGCGCGTCACTGGTGTTTGAGACTTCGGATGGGTACGGTGTTCCTTCCACACTTCAGCGCCGGCTTCGCCGCATGCCGCCACTGGTGACGGATGGAATGCGGCCGGCCCAAATTCGAGCGATCCAAAAACTCGAAGTCTCACTCGCGGAAAATCGACCTCGCGCGCTGATTCAGATGTCTCCTGGCAGTGGGAAGACGTTCTGCGCCGTCGCCGAAGTATATCGCCTCATCAAATTCGGCGGCGTCAAGCGGGTGCTGCTGCTGGTGGACCGGGCAAATTTGGCGCGTCAGGCGCTGAACGAGTTCCAGCAGTACATCACTCCCGATGATGGTCGAAAGTTCACTGAGCTTTATAACGTCCAGCATTTGCGCTCGAATACGATCGACCCCGTGAGCCGCGTTTGTATCACGACGATCCAGCGCTTGTATTCGATCCTCAAGGGCGACCCCGATTTCGATCCCAATTCTGAGGAAGAGTCGGCGGGTGACGAGATTTCTCCGCTGCGGCGGGAGCCGCTGCCGGTGGTTTACAACGCCCTGATCCCGCCGGAGATGTTCGATGTCGTTTACATCGACGAGTGTCATCGGTCCATCTATAATCTCTGGCGTCAGGCGCTGGATTACTGGGACGCGTACTTGATCGGTATGACCGCCACGCCTTCCAAGCAGACGCTGGCGTTTTTCAACCAGAACCTCGTCTCGGAATACGGCCACGCGCAGGCTGTTTCGGATGGGGTGAATGTGGACTTTGATGTCTATCGCATCAAGACGCAGATCACGGAGAGCGGGAGCAAGGTTGAAGCGGGTCTGTGGGTGGATACGCGGAACCGCAAGAGCCGGCGCGTCCGCTGGCGCGAGGTTGAGGAAGACCTGACTTATACTCCCAATGAGCTGGACCGGGCGGTGGTCGCGGAGGATCAGATCCGCACCGTCATTCGGACGTTCAAGAACCAGATGCTGCCGGAGACCTTCCCGGACCGCACCCAGGTTCCCAAGACGCTGGTCTTCGCCAAGGACGACAGCCACGCGGACGACATCGTGCGGATCTTGCGCGAGGAATTCGGCAAGGGCAACAACTTCTGTGAGAAGATTACCTATCGCACGTCTACGGCGCGTATCGTCGATCCAGAGACCGGGAGCATTACCTACAAGAACACGGGCATTAAGCCCGAGGATCTGTTGTCGTCGTTTCGCAATTCGTACAATCCGCGCATCGCTGTGACGGTGGATATGATCGCGACGGGCACGGACGTGCGTCCGCTGGAGATCGTGTTCTTCATGCGCGACGTGAAGAGCGGCAACTACTTCGAGCAAATGAAGGGGCGCGGCAGCCGCGTCGTTTCGCCCGATGAGCTTCGGGCGGTGACCGGAGACGCGACCTCCAAGACTCGTTTCGTGATCGTGGACGCCGTCGGCGTCTGCGAGCGCGAGCACGTGGACGCGCCGTCGCTGGAGCGCAAGCCGACTGTCTCACTGAAAGAATTGCTGAAGGCCGTGGGCATGGGCTCCACGCACATTGACGTCGTCTCCACGCTGGCGTCGCGCCTCGCGCGTTTGGCCCGGCAGATGACGCCCGCTCAAACCGCTTCGCTCGCACAGGCGACGGGGCATTCGCTTCCCGAGCTGATCGGAGCGCTGGCGGCGTCGGTGGACCCGGATGTGCAGGAAGCGCGGGCGCAGGCGCGTTTCCTGGTGGAGGACCCGACGCCCGAGCAGATTGAGGAAGTCGCCGAGGAAGCGCGCATGGACGCCACGGCGCCGTTTCTGCCGAGCGAAGTCCGCAAGCGCATCGAAGAGATCCAACAGGACGACGAACAGGTCATCGATCGGCTCAGCAAGGATACCGTCCTCTCCGCCGGCGTTAGTGAAGAGGCCAAACAAAAAGCCAGGGCGACCGTCGAGTCGTTCGCCGCGTACCTGGACGAGCACCGAAACGAGATCACGGCGCTCCAAGTGCTGTACTCGCGCCCGCACGGGCAGGGGCCGACGCTCAAGCAGTTAAAAGAACTTGCGGAAAAGATCCAGAACCCGCCGCTCGGCTGGACGCCCGACACGCTCTGGAACGCCTACCGTATGATCGAAGGCGACAAAGTCTGCGGCAGGAGCGCCGCCGACCGCGCCGCCGATCTGGTCTCACTCGTCCGTTTCGCCCTGCACCAAGACCCGACCCTGGCCCCGTTCGCTGAAACCGTCGCCGTCCGCTTCTCCGCCTGGCTCACCCAGCAGGAAGCCGCAGGCGTCACGTTCACGCCTGAACAGGTCCAATGGCTCGAAATGGTTCGCGACCACGTCGCGCAAAGCCTAAGCATGGATACCGACGACTTCGACAACACCCCATTCAGCCAGCAAGGCGGCCTCTGGCGCGCCCACACCCTATTCGGCGACCGCCTCACGCCGCTGCTCGAAGAACTGAACGGAGTGCTTGTCACGTGAGTAAAATCATTCGTCACATGACTTCAGTCCAAAATCTTCCCGGCATATTACAACAGGGCGGCTTGTGGTGTGATCGGCAAGCTGACACACAAGGACTGACCAAGCAAGGGATTGGACACGAGCACATAAAGAAACGTCGAGAAAAAAAAGAGATCAGAGTCGGGCCGGGGGGATTTCTTTCGGATTACGTACCTTTTTACTTTGCCCATCACACTCCGATGCTGTCTGCTATCAACTACGGCAATGTTCAAGGGTACGCTGGTGGCCAAGCAGAGGTGATTTATCTTGTTACTCAGACTGATGTTATCCAAAGCAGTGGGTTAGATTTCGTTTTCACTGACGGCCATGCCGCAGTCAGCATCACTCGCCAATTTATCGATTTAGTGGATCTGGACAAGATCGATTGGGAAATGGTGCGTGCAAACTATTGGAAGAACACGGAAGAGGATGGAGATCGAGAAAGGCGCAAGCAGGCTGAATTTCTAGTGCACCGCTTCTTACCCTGGTCTCTGATTCGAGGGATTGCCGTGAAAACATTTCCAATGTATAAGCAGGTGACCACTCTCCTTCAAGGGCAGACACATTTACCTCCTGTCCGGGTTAAGCCCGACTGGTACTACTAACCTGCACAAACATTTTGCTTGACCCGGAGTCCCGATTCGGGTATCATAAACTATGCCTGCGAACATCATTTCTACTAAAGGCAACCTGCTTGAGGCAGATGTTGAGGCGCTTGTCAACACCGTAAATACCGTCGGTGTGATGGGCAAAGGCATTGCTCTTCAATTCCGCCAGACCTTTCCTGAGAACTTTGTAGCTTACAAAGCGGCCTGCAAGTATGGGAGCCTTGAGCCCGGCGCAATGTTTGTTACAGAAACTCATTTGCTCACCAATCCGCACTACATAATTAATTTCCCCACTAAGCGTGATTGGCGAGCCAAGTCTAAAATAGAGGATATTGACGCGGGGCTTGCTGCTCTTGTTTCAACCGTACGCGAACTGGGCATCCGTTCGATTGCGGTTCCCCCGCTTGGGTGTGGCAACGGCGGGCTTGAATGGGACGAGGTGCGTCCCAAGATTGAAGCTGCCTTCGCCAATCTCCCCGAAGTTCACGTATTACTCTATGGGCCTGAAGGCGCGCCAGCCGCCGACAAGATTAAGATTGCAACCAAGCGACCTAAAATGACTCCAACGCGCGCTGCGTTCGTAGGAATGTTAGATGGCTACATGATTCCTGGCTACAATATTACAATATTGGAAATCCAAAAGCTTGCTTATTTCCTTCAGGCTGCTGGTGAGCCAATGAAACTGCCTTTCGTGAAAGCTCAGCGAGGACCTTACGCAGAAACAATACACCCTGTTCTTCAGCGCCTTGAAGGTCACTTTTTGCGTGGCTATGGTGATCGCAGTCGGGATATCTCACTGCATGTGCTTCCTGATGCAGTACGAGAGTCTAATCTGTTTTTAGAAGATCACCCTGAAACACGTACACGGATAGCGCGAGTTTTTGAACTCGTAGATGGGTTCGAAACGGAGTACAGTTTAGAGCTACTTGCTACCGTACATTGGCTGGCATGGAACGAAGATGAAAAAATTCGTCGTGATCCTGCTGCTGCTGTTCGCGGTGTTCAAGCGTGGAGCGAACGAAAAGCAGGTTTATTTCCTGCGGAACACATTGAAATCGCTTGGAAACGTTTACAAGAACAGCAATGGATTTAGTATTTTTTGATGTTCTATCCTTCCTTGGTTGCTTTTTGGTGAGCTACGGAAGGGTAGTACGTCTTCAGTCGCTCGCAAATAATTTAACATCCTCACTCCTTAATTCCTCATTTTCGTAGCAAATATAATATGAACTCTGATCTTTCTCCCACTCCAACCGGTCTTCCTCCTGGCTGGACGCGTTCGACCATCGGAACGTGTCAATAGTTTGAGACAACTTGGTCCA